>ONLT01000116.1 GCA_900318755.1 uncultured Eubacteriales bacterium | reverse complement strand
CGATGACGCGAAGACGGTTTCGATGAATGTCGACACGGATTATATTCTCCACGAAGTATCTGCACCGGAGGGATATGAGCTGGCGGACGATATTCTGTTTCGGATCAACCGGTACGACAGCAGCATCACGATCTGCAAGTATGACGGAAGCGGAAAGCTGGTACCGGATCAGGAAGCCATCGACAAGTGGGTGAGCGATGCCACGATTCAGATGATTGACGTTCCGGTCGTTCACAGCAAAAAGACGACCGTGAAGCAGAGAGTCGTCGGTAATGAACGGACGATTCAGGGCAGCGACCGGGTCGTACGCGTATCCGGCGCCAAAGCCGTGAAAACCGGAGACACCGCACAGACGGAACTGTTCGCGATTCTTTTCGCTGCGGCAGTCGGAGTTCTGCTGGTGCTTGTGCTTCTGAGAAGAAAGCACGAAAACGACAAATAAACAGGTTAAAAAAGAGCAGTGCAGATGGTTGTACTGCTCTTTTTTAAGCGGTGGGAGGCTTTTTAGAGTGAAGAAGATCAATTATATAAAAACCATTCAGCTGATTGTTTTCTGCGCGCTTGCTGCCGCGGAGATATTCGGAATTGCCGCGGATAACGGACAGAATACAGGGATGACGTCGCTGCTTCTGTGGCTGTCGCTGTCATTTTCCTTTTTCTTTATTTTTCTTGATTTCAATTTTTATTCGAAGGAAGAGGAGAGGTATGCTAAACTGGTAAAGGATCTCAGTTCAGATGAGATGACAAAAATCGGAAACCGCTACAGCATAGACAAGCTGATCGACCGATACGATAATCTGCCGCTTCCGCCGGATTTCGGCTGCGTCGTGCTGACGCTGTCGAATATCCGGGAGATTAATGAAAAATACGGCAGACCGGAGGGAAACGCGGCGATCCGGCGGTTTTCCGTGATTCTGAAAATGGCGTCGGTCGGCCGCTGCTTCGTCGGAAGGAACGGAGGAAACAAGTTCGTCGCGATGTTTGAAGACGGCACAGAAGATACGATCCGTGATTTTATTCAGAGGATCAGCGGCAAGATCGACGAGAATAACGCGGATGCCGGCAATATACCCATGACGTTCGAGTATGGAGCCGCGTTTCATGAGGGCGATTCGGTGAAGGAAGTAACGGATCTGATCGCTCTTGCGGACCGGAGAATCGGTTCCGGGGAAGGCATCAGAGCGGCGAGGTGAGGATGTGCGAAAACCCGTGATCAAACGTGACCCCGCGTATGTGCAGAGGCTGCTCGAAGAGATGTATAATGGAGATGGCAACGCCTTCGCGGCGATCTACTCCGTGACGTGCCGTGATTTATACCGGCACGCTTACGGGCGTCTTTGCGACATCTACCGGACCCAGGATGCGGTGACGGAGACGTATATCCGGGCGGTAAACGGGAAAAAGCCCTCCGGCGTACCGCTCGCCCGGTGGCTCGACGGCATCAGTGATTCGGTGTGTGACCGCATCCTTAAATGTTCCGGAAAGAATGACATTGATTCCGGTACGCCCGTCGGCAAAGGGAGCGGTTCCGGAGGATGCGGCGATATGCCGGATTTTGACCGGGACACAGAGGAGCAGATGCTTTATATTATTCTCGACATTGCCGGTATGGAACAGAACACGGTGCCGCTTCGGGATCTCGGGATTTATATGGATTATCGCCGCCACAAGAGCCGCACGATGACGGCGGTTGTGCTGGCGCTCGCGGTGCTGATTTTCGCCGCGCCGCTTTTCCTGATTCGTCCGGAGATGACGATGAAAAAGACGGAGAGCCGGGATGAGAGCGGGAGACCGGTTTACACGCTGCGCGTTTCATCCGTGCCGGAGGTCTATTCGGTCCGGGCACAGATCGATCAGGTGCAGATGCCGGTCTATCAGGAGGGCGCTTCGCTCTATACGGTCCGGCCGACCCGGGAGGGGACGATGACGGTCACGGTCACTGCCTGGAACCGGCGGACGGCCAGTGAGACTGTCGTGGTCGGGAGGGATGACGCGCAGATGCCTTAAGCCTGCGGCCGCGGAGAACTGAGGAAAAAAGCGGAGAACTGAGGGAAAAGGCAGAGAACTGAGGAAAAGAAACGGAGGAATCAGTGTCCGTGATCCACACAGATACGCAGATCAGCAAAAAAAACAATTCCGGAAGGTACGCCTCCTGGAAGCGGCGCCTTCAGATCTTTATTGAGTTTCTTATCCTTTCTGCCGTCGCAGTTGCGCTTCTGTTCCGGTTCGTGATCGGTGTGGCAAAGGTCTCCGGCAATTCGATGGATCCGACGCTCCGGGACGGTCAGACGGTATGGTTCAGCCGGCTGGACCGGAAGTATCAGGCGGGGGATATCGTGTGTTTCCGGCTTCCGGACGGGGAGCTTCTGGTCAAACGGGTGATCGCAGCAGGAGGAGACGTCGTCGATCTGACGGACGGAGGAGTTGCGGTCAACGGGACGCTGCTCGATGAACACGCTTACGTCCGCGGTGATACGCAAGAGGAGGACGGCGAGGTTCGGTATCCGTACACGGTGCCGGAGGGCAGCTACTTTGTGATGGGGGATAATCGTGAACATTCCGTGGATTCACGGTCGTTTCAGGCGATTGTCGGAGCGGCGGTAAAGGGAAAATTATTTGGGGTATAAGGATTGTTAATTACTGAGAAACCGATTCGGAGCAGGCATTTCCTGCTCTTTCTTCTGCCGCTTCTGATTTTTTTATCGTCCGGATGCGGCAGGGGGGCGCGCGGTGCGGCCGGGATCGCCGATTCTGTGAGCGCATTGTCGGGAGGAAAGCCATGGACGCCGCGTACATCCGCGGAGGAACTTCGGCTTCCTGAGGCGTCCGGCACGGAGACGTACCGGAATGAGGACGGCAGCATTATTCTTGACGTGTCGCACACCGGGAACGGTTATCTTATGATAAAGGATACAGGTGATAAAAAAGTCCAGATTCAGATCACGAACCCGGACGGGGAGATGTACCCCTATCCGCTGAAAGACGGCGGAGTGTTCGAGGCCTTTCCGCTGACGGGAGGAAACGGGAATTATACGGTGAAGGTACTGGAGAATATCTCCGGAGATGAGTACGCGGTCGGCCTGTCGCAGAGTGTTCCGGTGGAACTCTCGGATGAATTTCAGCCCTTTCTCTACCCGAATCAGTATACGGAATATTCCGCGGACAGCGAGACGGTGAAATTCGGGGAACAGCTCGCGGGATCGGCGGGGTCGGATCTTGAGTATGTGCAGGAAGTGTACAATTATGTAATTCAGAATATTACGTACGATACGGCCTTCGCCGAAAATACGCCGGTGAATTACATTCCGGATCCGGATCAGACGCTTCGCAGCAAAAAGGGAATCTGCTTCGACTACGTGTCGCTGATGACCGCGCTTCTGCGCAGCCAGGGCGTGCCGACGAAGCTGGTGACCGGTTATTCGGGAAAAGCCTATCATGCCTGGATCAGCGTGTACCTTCGGGAGCAGGGATGGGTGGATCAGATTATTTATTTTGACGGGAAAGACTGGACGCTGATGGATCCGACTCTGGGGGCCAGTAACGATGCGGAAGCGGTAAAAAAGTACGTCGGAGACGGATCAAATTATACCGTGAAATATGTTTATTGAAAGGAACAGCAGAGGGGTCGGCAGGGGGATTGCGGTAAAATGAACAGGACAGGTGACAAAGAGAACAAAGCAGGGACGCCAAAGGAACGTCACAGGACCGGGGAAAAGGGGAGAACGGGCAAAATCCGCCGCCTCTCGAATCCGGAGGCGGCCGCATTTGCCGGACAGATGGCGGTTTTGCTGAAGGCGGGCATCCCGGCGGTCGAAGGGATCACGCTTATGTATGAGGATTCGGAAGACGCCGGGGAGCGGGAGCTGCTGAAGAGAATTCTCGATGAGACGGCTGTGACGGACTCTCTTTCATCTGCGATGGAAAAGCAGGATGTTTTTCCGGACTATATGGTGCGGATGGTCCGGGTCGGCGAGCAGACGGGAAATCTTGATACGGTCATGGCTTCGCTTGAGGAGTATTATGAAAATGAGGAGACGTTCCGAAGGGAAGCGTCGGACGCGGTATTTTATCCGCTGGTTCTCACATGCGTGATGATCGCGGTTGTCGTCGTGCTGGTGCTTCAGGTTATGCCTGTTTTTGAGCAGGTATACCGTGAGCTCGGGACGGAGATGACCGGATTTTCCCTCGCGCTGAAAAAAGCGGGTGACGGAATCCGCACGTATTCGGTTTCGTTTCTCCTGATTCTGGGGGCGGCGGTGCTGATCGTCTTCGTCAGCCGCCGCACAGAGGAGGGGCGGATGTTCTGGCACAATTTCGGCCGGCATTTCAAAAAATTCCGAAAAGATTATGAGATGGAGGATGCCTGGCGCTTTTCCGGCGTGATGGCGATGACGCTCGCGAGCGGTCTCACGCCGGAGGAGGGAATGGATATGGCGGAGGATCTGGTCTGTGAGCCGTCGATCATAGAAAAACTGGAAGCGGTCCGCGAAGATATGACGGCGGGGGTTCCGATGGCGGAAAGCCTGAAAAAACACCGGATATTTTCCGGAACGTACGCGAAAATGGCGCTGATCGGAGAAAAAGCCGGATCCCTCGACCGTGTGCTGAATCAGATTGCGCAGATGTACCGTCAGGAATCGCAGGAGCGGATGGAACGGTATATCTCTACGGTTGAGCCGGCGCTCGTCATCATCCTTTCCGCGCTGATCGGAGCGGTTCTTTTGAGCGTCATGCTTCCGCTTCTGGGAATCATCTCCTCACTGTGATCGGAGGCGGGATATGGCACGATTTGCAAAAAAACGGCGCAGAAGCACTGATATCCTGTTTCGGAGCGTGGCCGCCCTGGTTCTGGCACTGCTCTTTACGTTCGGCGTCCGCCTGATCGCGAAGGGGGATGCGGACCGTCAGGAGGAGAATCTCCGGCAGGCACTTGAAAATGATATCACGGCCTGTTATGCGGTGGAGGGGAGATATCCGGACAGTCTGGAGTACCTGCGGGAAAATTACGGGCTTCTGTACAATGAGCAGCTGTTTTATGTGGATTACCAGGTGACGGGAAGCAATGTGCGGCCGGTCGTGACGGTGATCCGGAAGAAATGACGGGGAATGTGCGATGGGGCGTTTCGGTCAAAACAGAAAAAGCAGAACACCGGTTACGATGGCCTTTTCCGCCATTCTGCTGTCGGCTCTATTTGCGGGAAGCGCGTTTCTGGTTCTGCTGTTCGGTGCCCGGGTCTATGATTCGGTCGTAAATCAATCGGCGGAAGCGTACACTTCACGGACGCTGCTCACCTATATCACAGAGAAAATCCGTCACTCCGACTCGGAGGGGAATGTGGCCGTCCGGGAAACGAACGGGATTTCCGCGCTGGTGCTCGAAAGTGAACAGGCAGATGAGAAAATCCGCACCTATATTTACGAGTATGAGGGCAGTGTCCGGGAACTGACGGTCACGTCTGCGGCGAAGTGGAATCCGGAAGATGGCGATGCCATTTTCCGGGTGAGTGACTTTGAGGCGGAGGAGATGCAGCCGGGGCTGCTGCATTTTTCCTGTGCGGACAGGGAGGGAAACCGCGCGGATACCTACGTGCAGATACACTCGGGCGCGGCCGGAGGGGAGGAGGGAGCATGAAAGAACGAAATTCTTTTCTCTTCCTCATGGAGCTGATGATCTCGATCCTGATTTTTTTCCTCGCCGCTTCGATCTGTCTTCTTGTATTTTCGGATGCACACAAGATGAACCGCGCATCCCGGGAACTCACAGCCGCCGCACTTGCGGAAAAGAATATCGCCGAGCTGATCGGCAGCGCGGGAGATCTCGCGGATGCCGGGGAGAAGATTTCCGGCGCATATCCCCAGGCGGTGCTTTCTTCCGGGAGCGAAGAGGGAACGGATTCTGCGGGAGAGGGAGCTTCTCTTGTGATTTCCTTTGACAGGAAATTTCAGTCTGTGCGGGAGAAGGGCGTTTATCAGCTGCGGGCGGAAATCGGCGAGGACGGCGGCATGATTCGGGCAGAGATGCACTTTTATCCGGTGGATGCGGACGGGAACATATCCGGGGATTCGGTCTATGATCTTACAGTCAGAAATGCTGCCACAGCTGCGGAGGGCGCATCCGGATCATGATCGCGGATGCTGCCGGCGGAGGAACGGTGAGGGATCATGGAGAGATTTGTTTCTGGAAAAAAGAGAGAGAATCAGAGCATGGGAGTCCGCTTTCCCTTCGGGAGTGTGCTGCTGTTTGTTTCATTTCTGATTCTTTGCATTTTCACGTTTGCGGTTCTTTCGCTGATCACGGCGCGAAATGATTATCAAACCAGTAAAAAAACGGCGGAGCACGAGTCCGCCTATTATGCCGCGTCGAATGAGGCGGAGGATCGAATCGCGGAGCTGAACACGGAATTGAAAAATGCCGGAGGTGCCGGCGGCGGAGTTCCGGCCGGCGTGTCGTTTCAGATCCCGGTCGATGACACCGCGGTCCTTTCTGTCGCGCTGGAAGCGGAGGAGGGGACGCAGGGGCCGTCGTATCGTTTGACACGGTGGGAGCTGGTGCCGTCCGGGGAATGGAACCCGGATCAGACCGTTCCGGTCATGACACCGGACGTAACGGAGTGAGTCAGTCATCGGAGAGGATTTTCAGTAATGGATGCATTGGAGATTTTACGGAAGGGAGTTGAAGAGCAGGCGTCGGATATTTTTATCGTCGCAGGCACCACGCTTACATTCCGAAAAAACGGAGAGATCCGGCGCGGTTCGGATGGGAAACTCATGCCGGAGGACACGGAAAAACTGATCGGCGGGATCTATGCCCTCGCGGGGGACAGGGACATCTCCCCGCTTAAGAAAGACGGAGATGATGATTTCTCTTTTTCTGTCCCGGGGCTTTCCAGATTTCGCGTCAGCGCATATAAGCAGAGAGGATCTCTTTCGGCGGTCATCCGCGTCGTATCGTTTTCGCTGCCGGATCCGGAGGCGATCGGGATTCCGGAAAGTGTGATCCGGACGGGCATGCAGATGCGCGGTCTCGTTCTGGTGACAGGGCCTGCAGGCAGCGGAAAGACGACGACCCTCGCGTGTATCATCGACGCGATCAATCAAAAGCGGGAGGCCCACGTCATCACGCTGGAGGATCCGATCGAATATCTGCACAGACACAAAAAGAGCATCGTGAGTCAGCGGGAGATCGGTTCCGATACCGACAGCTATCTCGCGGCGCTCCGGGCGTCGCTGCGCCAGAGTCCGGATGTCATTCTCCTGGGCGAGATGCGGGATTATGAGACGATTTCGGTGGCGATGACGGCGGCGGAAACGGGGCACCTGATTTTCTCCACACTGCATACAACCGGAGCGTCCAATACGATCAACCGGATCATCGATGTTTTTCCGGCAAATCAGCAGAGACAGATCGCCGTTCAGCTGTCAACGGTGCTGATGACCGTCATCTCACAGCAGCTGGTGCCTTCCGTGGACGGCGGACGGGTCCCGGCATTTGAGATCATGACCGTGACGCCGGCCATCCGGAACATGATTCGTGATAATAAGGTTTACCAGATCGACGGGATCATCTTCAGCTCCGCAGGCGGCGGGATGATTTCGATGGACAACAGTCTTCTTTCGCTTTACCGGGAGGGCAGAATCACGAGGGACACGGCGCTTGCCTACGCGTCCAATCCGGATATGATGAAAAGAAAACTCGGAGGTGTCGGAGGCCGTGAGTAAAAAAAGAGAAGTAGATATGCTGAACGGGCCGCTCGCCGGAAAGATTTTTCGGTTCGCGATTCCGGTCGCGGCGGCCAGTATTCTGCAGCAGCTGTTCAATTCCGCGGATCTCGCGGTGGTCGGGCGGTTCGACAGCCCGACCGCGATGGCGGCGGTGGGGAGCAACGCGGCGCTGATCAATCTTCTGGTCAGCCTGTTCGCCGGTCTTTCCCTCGGGGGCACGGTCACGGTCGCGGGTCTGATCGGAAGCGGAAAGCGACAGAAAGTCAATGAGGCGGTGCACACGAGTATCACACTCGCTGCGGTCAGCGGACTGATCGTCTGTGTGCTCGGCGAGATGATCGCTCCGGTTCTTTTGAAGCTGATGAATACGCCGGATGAGGTGATGCGGCTCGCTACGCTCTATCTCCGGATTTTCTTTCTCGCGATGCCGCTGTTTCTCGTCTACGATTTCGGCGCATCCATTCTCCGCGCGAAGGGGGACAGCACGCGCCCGCTGTACGCGCTGACTGCGTCCGGCCTGGTCAATGTCGCCCTGAATCTTCTGTTCGTCGTGAAATTTCATATGGGTGTCGCAGGCGTCGCCATCGCGACGGATCTTTCCAATTGTGTGAGCGCGGCGATCGTCGTCTATTTTCTGCGGCATGAGGAGGAGACGTTCCGGCTTTCTTTCCGGAAACTGGGAATCCGGAAGGAATATTTCCAAAAGATTGTGCGGATCGGCGCGCCGGCCGGCATTCAGGGAATGGTATTCTCGCTCTCCAATGTGGTGATTCAGGCGGCGATCAACGGATTCGGCAAGAACGCGATCGCGGGAAATACGGCGGGGCAGAATTTTGAGTATATGTGCTACTTTGTTGTATTCGGATTCGCGCAGGCTGCGACAACCTTTACAAGTCAGAATTTTGCCGCCGGGAAGACGGACCGGTGCAAAAAGATTTATTCCCGCACCATGGTGATGGCAATTGTGTCGGCCTTCGCGCTGGCTGTGATCTTTTATCTGGGAAGGGGCCTGTTCCTGCAGATTTTTACGACGGATCCGGACGTGGCGCAGTACGCGGTGATCCGGCTGGTTTACGTCTGCCTGTTTGAGGAGTTGACCTCGGTTTACGAGATCCCGGGAGGGTGCCTCCGGGGTATGAACCATTCGCTCACACCGGCGGTTATCACAATTCTCGGATCCTGTGCACTGCGCCTTGTGTGGATCGCGACATTTTTCCAGGCGCATCACACACTGCCGCTTCTTTTGATCGTCTATCCGATCTCGTGGGTTGTCACGGGAACAGCGATGAACATCGCCTGCTTCCGGACCAGAAAGAAAGAATTTGCACGGATTTCCGCACAGTGAAAGGGCAGTGTCAGGCAATCTATGAAAACCCGTAAGTGAAAGAAAGAAGGAAAAACCGGACTCATGGGAGTCGTGTCGGAGTCGGCGCGCGCCCACGGAGGAAATGTGATCGGCGTGATGCCGCGTTTTATGGTGGAGCGGGAGATTGTTCAGACCTGCTGCACGGAATTGATTCTGACGGACACGATGGCGCAGAGAAAGACGAAGATGATTCAGCTGGCGGACGCGTACGTCGCACTGCCGGGAGGACCGGGCACGCTGGAGGAAATTTCAGAGGTGATCTCGCTGGCCAGGCTCGGACGTCACCACCATCCCTGCGTCCTTCTCAACATAAGAAAATACCCTTTGCGGACACCGTCGGCGAGGCCTTCGCGATCCTGAAGGCGGAAGCCTGACGAATGCAAAAAGATGATGGCAAAAGCGTGCTTTTGCCATCATCTTGCCGTCATATAAGTTACAGTACGCTGATGCTTCAGCTTATTCCGCGTCGGAGGTGCGTCTGTCCGGGCATCCGAGCGCGAGCCATTTCAGGTACGCATTGATGAACGGATCCAGATCTCCGTCGAGCACCGCGTTGACCTGCGAGCGCTCACAGCCGGTCCGGAGGTCCTTGACCATCGTGTACGGCTGGATGACGTACGAGCGGATCTGATGTCCCCAGGCGATATCCGTGACTTCGCCGCGGATTCCGGAGAGCTTCTCCGCCTGCAGCTCCTGCTCGCGCATATACAGCTTTGCGGCGAGCATCTGCATTGCCTTGTCCTTGTTCTGGTGCTGGGAACGTTCGTTCTGGCACGTCACGACGATTCCGGTCGGCAGGTGCGTGATGCGGATTGCCGAGGAAGTCTTGTTGATGTGCTGTCCGCCGGCGCCGCTGGAACGGTACGTATCGACCCGGATATCCTCGTCGCGGATCTCCACGTCGATGCTCTTGTCGATATCCGGCATAACATCGCAGGACACGAAGGAGGTCTGGCGCTTGCCGTTCGCGTTGAACGGGGAGATGCGGACCAGACGGTGCACGCCCTTCTCCGATTTCAGCAGGCCGTAGGCATTTTCGCCGTTGACCTGGAACGTGACGGATTTGATGCCGGCCTCGTCGCCCTCGAGATAGTCCAGCTCCTCGACCTGGAAGCCCTTGGCAGCCGCCCAGCGGGTGTACATGCGGTAGAGCATTCCGCACCAGTCCATCGCCTCTGTGCCGCCTGCGCCCGGCTGGAGCTGTACGATCGCGTTGTTGTGATCATATTCGCCGGAGAGCAGCGTTTTGATGGAAATGTTGTCGAGGCTCTCCCTGAACGCGTCGAGCATCTCGCGGACCTCGGGGACGACGGACGCGTCGTCCTCTTCCTGTCCCATCTCGATCAGCGTCTCGATGTCTTCCTTCTGCGAGACGAGCTTCCGGTACGTGTCCCGGTCTTCACGGAGACTTCCCAGTTCCCTCGTGAGTTTCGTCGCCTTGTCGGAGTCGTTCCAGAAGTCCGGCTCCTCCATCTGTCTTTCTAATTCTTTGATCCTCTGCTCTTTATTAGCGAGG
>ONLT01000174.1 GCA_900318755.1 uncultured Eubacteriales bacterium | reverse complement strand
TCCGTCGTGTTCCGGCGTCTGAAAGTGCACTTTGCTGACGTGCTTTGATGGAGGTGCTTTCATGAACGATGAATTGGCGATCAGTGTAAAAAATCTGACGAAAATGTACAAGCTGTACAACAGCAACAAGGACCGCATGCTGGATGCGTTCGGCTTCGGAAAGAAAAAAAAGCGCTACCGGGAGCATTACGCGCTGAAAGGCGTGAGCTTCGACGTGAAAAAGGGCGAGACGGTCGGCATCATCGGGACGAACGGAGCCGGAAAATCCACGATCCTGAAAATCATCACCGGCGTGCTGAATCCGACGGCCGGTTCGATCGAGCTGGAGGGACGCATTTCCGCCCTGTTGGAGCTCGGCGCGGGCTTTAACGGAGAATACACGGGCGTTGAAAATGTATATCTGAACGGGACGATGATGGGGTACACGCGGGAGGAGATGACACAGAAGCTCCCGACGATCCTTGAGTTCGCGGACATCGGCGATTTCGTATACCAGCCGGTCAAGACGTATTCCAGCGGTATGTTCGTGCGTCTGGCATTTGCCGTCGCGATCAACATTGACCCGGAGATTCTTGTGGTGGATGAGGCCCTCTCGGTCGGAGATGTGTTTTTCCAGTCGAAGTGCTACCAGAAGTTCGATGAGTTTAAGAAAAACGGGAAGACGATTCTCTTCGTCAGCCACGATCTCTCCAGCGTGTCGAAATACTGCGACCGCGTCATTCTTCTGAACAAGGGGCAGAAGCTGGCGGAGGGAAGGCCGAAGGAGATCATCAATCTGTATAAGAAGATGATGGCCGGATCGGATGCGGACCGCGAGGCCGTCGAGTTCGCCGCCAGCCGCGGCGCCGACGTGCAGGAGCTTGTCTACAACCGGAAGCGGAACGCGGACGCGGGAACCGGCGGCGAAGCAGCTTCGAAGGACGGCCGGATCACTTCGATTCACTACAAGGATCAGGATCCGTCCTTCTGGAAGAGCCGCTTTACAATCAACCCGAACCTGCAGGAGTACGGAAACCGGGATGCGGTGATGCTGGATTTCGCCGTGATCGACGAGGACGGGCTTCTTTCCAATACAATTGAGAAGGGCACGCGTTTTACCCTCCGCTCCAAGGTCCTTTTCAACGAGGATGTGCAGAACCCGATCTTCACGTTTACGTTCCGCACGGTGCGCGGCGTCGACGTAACAGGGACGAACACGATGCTGGAGGACGTGAATGTTCCTCTGGCAAAGAAGGGAGAGGTGTACGTCGCGGAGTTTACCCAGAATATGGATCTGCAGGGCGGCGAGTATCTGCTCTCGATGAGCTGCACCGGCTATATGAAAGGCGAGCTGACCGCCTACCACAGATGCTACGATCTGATCAGCGTAACCGTTGTATCCAGCAAGAATACGGTCGGTTATTATGATATGAACTCGGTTACGACGGTAAAAAAGGTGAAATAAAGTATGAAAAATCTGTATTACCACATCGACGATGAGAAAGTGATCAGCGGGAAAGACCGGTCCTTCACCTATTTCCTCGGAGGCTGGGCCTGCGGGGCGGACGGACGGGAAGTCGAATTTACCGCGGAGGACGGAAGAGGGAACGAAATTCCGTGCAGGACGGAGCACGTTCCGAGGGAGGATGCCTCAAAATCGCTCCGGGAGAATAAAATCCCGGTTCAGTACGAGGTCGGGATACGGGTTTTTATACAGCTTGACCGGTCGTTTTTCCGCACGGGAAAAGAACTGAAGATCATCGCCCATCCCTCCGGAGTGGACGGAACGGTGATTATCGCCCGCTCCGTTCCGTATCTGGCGCACCGCTATTTCCGGCTCGGCTGCTCGGTTGACGGATGGATGGCTTCCTCGGAGGAGTACAGGGTGAGCGGATGGGCGTACTGCCGCCTTTCCGCGGTGACGGTCTCCGTGACCGGCCGCGACGGAAAACCGATTCCGGTACAGGTCGACTGGAACCGGCGTCTCGACGTGGAGCAGGTGCTCGGGATCGGAGACAAGATCAAGACCGGATTTACGGTCCGCTTTAAAAAGAAGGACGCGGAGGATCCGCGGGTCACCGTGCATTTCGCGGCGGGCCATCAGAAGAATTCGGAGCGGATTAATCTCGCGAAAAATCCCGGCGGGAGCCGCGCCGTGCAGCTGGCGAAAAAGCTCGCAAAGCCGGCGACCTGGACCGCGTTTGCGGGCGATGTGAAAAAAGAGGGATTTGCGTCGGCGTTCCGGAAGCTGGGGAACCGCGAGCTGACGCCGGACGAAATATACGAACAGTGGTTCCTTGCGCACCGCGTGACAGAGAAGGAGCTGGCTCGTCAGAGAACGGTCACCTTCAGCAGCAGCCCGAAACTCTCCATCGTGATCCCGCTCTACAACACGAGAATCGAATTTCTTGAGGCGCTGCTGGATTCGATCGTGGGACAGTCCTATGAAAACTGGGAGCTGTGTCTTGCGGACGGCAGCATGAAGGATGACGTCGGCGATTATATTAAAACACATTACGGGGACGACCCGCGCATCGTATACAACCGGCTGGAGGAAAATCTCGGAATCGCCGGCAACACGAATGCGGCCCTGGCGATGGCGACCGGCGATTTTATCATGCTGACCGATCATGACGATGTGCTTGAGAAGGACGCGCTGTTTGAGATCGCGCGTGTGATCGAAAACGATCCGGAGACGGATATTCTGTACACCGACGAGGATCTCACGGACGAGCACGGCGAACATTTTTATTCGCCCCGCTTTAAACCGGACTACAATCCGGATTTCCTCGCCAGCATCAATTACATCTGCCATATTTTCGTCGTGAGACGGGCGATCCTCGAAAAGACCGGCGGGTTCCGCAAGGAGTACGACGGCGCCCAGGACTGGGATCTGATCCTCCGCTGCACGGAGCTTTCGGATCACATCCATCACATTCCGAAGATCCTGTATCACTGGCGGGCGTACGGCGATTCGACGGCAGGAAATCAGGACAGCAAGCGCTACGCGATCGACAACGCCCACGACGCGCTGCAGGCGCATTTTGAGCGGATCGGCGAGGAGGCGGAGCTGGAGTACACGGATATTTTCATCCTGTACCGCGCGCATCTGAAGGTGCAGGGTACGCCGAAGGTCTCGATTGTCATCTGCACCAAAGATCAGAAGGATACGCTGAAGACGTGCGTGGATTCGATCTATGAGAAGACGACGTATCCGGATTTTGAGGTGATTCTCGTCGAGAACAACAGCACAGAGCAGGAGACCTTCGAATATTATCAGGAGCTTGAGGCGGAGCATGACAACCTGAAAGTCGTGAAATTCGAGGGCGCCTTCAATTACTCGAAGGTCAACAACTTCGGCGCGCAGTTCGCAGCGGGGCAGTACCTCCTGTTCCTGAACAATGATACGGAGCTGATCACGCCGGACTGGCTTGAGCGGATGGTCGGCTTCTGCCAGAGAAAGAACACCGGAATCGTCGGCGCGAAGCTTCTGTACGACGACGATACGGTGCAGCACTGCGGCGTCGTCATCGGCGTGGGCGGTTTTGCGGGCCACGTGCTGACCGGTGAAAACGGGGATGACGCGGGCGAGTTCGGCCGGCTCCAGGCGATTCAGGATGTGAGCGCGGTGACCGGCGCGTGTCTGATGATCGATGCGGACGTCTTCCGGGAGGTCGGCGGCTTCGACGAGAATCTCAAGGTGGCGCTGAACGATGTGGATCTCTGCATGA
>ONLT01000084.1 GCA_900318755.1 uncultured Eubacteriales bacterium | reverse complement strand
TCCCGACTCCGCCGATATACACCCACCCGACAATCTCTTCGTTGATTTTCCTGAGCGCTGTAAAATCCACCGAGAGCGGGCAGGCGGGGATTCCGCCGTCCTGAACGGACGCGGCCGCCGTGCCGTCCCCGGACGATGCGGCGGATGCGCCGCCGTCCGTCGCCGACGGCGTCTCATCCGGTGTCTCCTCCGTATAGTCAAGAAGCGAATCATATTCACTCGTTCCCTGATGGTATTCATTCAGAATCGTGATCAAGCGGTACGCCGCGAAGGCCGCGACACAAAGGCAGATGATGATCGCGACGGTGTACCCCGCTCCGCTCTTTTTCTTCTTTTTTCCGCTCATGCTTCCGTCCCGGTCTGTCCTTTCAATTCACACAAAACGATATCTGGCTAAATTATATGCCGGCAGAATTTCCGTGTCAACGACCGCGGCGGCGCCCCTCCGCTCTCCTTTTTTTCTGCGGTCCGCCTGATCCGCCCTTCTTCCCGCGGATCGGCCTTGGCGGAATGAGACACTCTTTTCCGAATCCGATCAGATCCTCTCTCCCGGTGCGATGCAGAGCCTCCCTGACCAGATTGTAATTTTCCGGCCGCGCGTACTGGATCAGCGCGCGCTGCATCGCCTTCTCATGGGGATTTCTGGCAACGTACACATCTTCCATGGTGAGCGGATTGATCCCCGTATAATACATGCAGGTTGAGACGGTCCCCGGCGTCGGATAAAAGTCCTGCACCTGCTCCGGCATATGGCCGGAATTGCGGATGTACTCAGCAAGAAAGACCGCGTCCTTAAGACGGCTGCCCGGATGCGAGGAGATAAAGTACGGAACGGCGTACTGCTCTTTCCCGCAGCGCCGGTTTGCCTCATCAAACGCCGCAAGAAACGATTCGTATACATCCTTTCCCGGCTTTCCCATCAGCTTCAGCACACGGTCGGAGACATGCTCCGGCGCAACTCTGAGCTGACCGCTGATATGATACCGGCAGAGCTCGTCGAGGAACGTCCGGTCCGGGTCCGCCATAAGGTAGTCGTACCGGATTCCCGACCGGACAAATACCTTTTTCACATGCGGCAGAGCGCGAAGTTCCCGGAGCAGCTTCAGATAATCACTGTGATCCACCCTGAGGTGCGGACACGGATCCGGGAACAGGCACTGGCGGTCCGGGCACGCGCCCTTTGTCAGCTGCTTCCCGCAGGCGGGAGCGCGGAGCTGCGCCGTCGGCCCTCCGACGTCGTGAATATACCCCTTGAATTCCGGATCGTGCGTCATGTCCTCCGCTTCCTTCAGAATGGATTCATGTGAGCGGGCCTGCACAATTCTTCCCTCGTGAAAGGTGAGCGCACAGAAACTGCATCCGCCGAAACATCCGCGGTTCGAGGTCAGGCTGAATCGGATCTCAGACAGAGCCGGGATCCCGCCCTCGCTGTCGTACATCGGGTGCCAGCGCCTTGCGTACGGAAGATCGTAGACGTCGTCCATCTCCATCGTCGAGAGCGGAAGTGCCGGCGGATTCTGCACAACAAATGTTTTTCCGCCGTATGTCTCATAGAGCACGGAAGCCTGAAACGGATCGGTGTTCCGGTACTGTATCCGGAAACTTTCCGCATAAATCCGCCGGTTCGCCTGAATTTCCTCGAAATCCGGGAGCCGCACGGCGTCCCGGACAAGCTCTTCCTCTCTCGTCTTCCAGACCGTGCCGCGGACATAGGTGATGTCGCGGACTGCGATCCCCGCATCGAGGGCGTCTGCGATCTCCACAATGCTCCTCTCCCCCATTCCGTAGGAGATCAGATCCGCGCCGGACTCAAGCAGGACCGAGCGGCGGACCCGGTCGGACCAGTAATCATAATGCCCGAGCCTCCGCAGGCTGGCTTCCATTCCGCCGATCACAACCGGAACCTTTCCGTACACCTTCCGGATCATATTGCAGTATACGGTGACCGCGCGGTCCGGCCGCCTCCCCATGGCGCCGCCCGGACTGAAGGCGTCGGTTTTTCTTCGATGCTTCGCGACGGTATAATGATTGACCATGGAATCCATGTTGCCTGAGGAGACGAGAAACGCAAGGCGCGGCCTGCCCAGGGCGGCGATGCTCTCCGCGTCGTGAAAATCCGGCTGGCAGATCATCCCCACCGTGTAGCCGCGCGACTGCAGAACGCGGCTGATGATCGCGCTTCCGAAGCTCGGATGATCCACATACGCGTCCCCTGAAACATATACGAAATCAAGCTGCCGGATTCCGGCAGCTTGCATATCCTTCTGACTGACTGGTAAAAATTTGTTCTTCATGAGATTGACAGACTTCCCCAACTATCTTCCGGTACGAGTGAAATATACGTCTTTCCGCGGTTAATTTCAATCTCGTGTCCGCTCTGATCGTAATATTTTGTGATCCCCGTCTCACTGTCCTTGGACCAGGTGATCGGCACCGCTCTTCCGTCCGTGATGTAATATCCCGGCTTATTCTGCTGAACGACGTCGTAGATCATATATCCCGCGTCATCGTATTCGGAAAAACCGCAGCACTGCAGGATGACATTTTTAAAGGTCGCCGCCTGACCGTCCTCCGCGTCCGTGTGAACCGAGCCGTAGCAGGAAAGATCGTAGGTGCCGGTCCCCGTATTGTACGTCAGCGTCGAATTCGTGTGGGAGAACGGCAGCACTACCGTATTCGCCTGGACGGCCTCCGGCGTTCCCGAAAGATCATTCTCCGTGTTGTACTCGACAAACAGAAAGTGCGAATCCCGCTCCGGGCGGAATTCATTGTACGTCCGGCTGTATCCGGTGGACTGGAAATTTTTGTCCAGATCGCCCGCACAGACATACTCCGTAAATTCCCTGGGCTTTCCGTTTTTGATTCTTGAGAAGGTTCCGGAAAAATGCTCCCTCCCGTAATCCTTCGCAAAATACTCGTTGACGTAGCGCGGACCGCCGTCGTGACAGAGAACCGCGTTCCACTCCGACGCCAGTATGATATTCGTCGGACGCACGCTTCTAATGCTCCCCATCTGCTGGATTTTACCCCAGTCCTTCACGAGAACCATCAGACGTGTGATGCGTCCGTTCTTCGTGCTGTTCATGATCTCGTAGACAACGTCGCCCTCGGCTATCCCGTAGTGCGGATACGCGATTTTTTCGTTATCGACCATCACCGCGACCGGGCGCTGTTCCTGCAGATCCGTGCTGATCGGCTCTCCCGTCAGTTCGCTGAAATACATTCCCTCCGGCGGCTGTGCCTCGGCCGCAGCCGACTCCGCCTGAATCGGTTCCTCCGTCGGCTCCGGCGTCGCACTTTCCGAAACCGTCGAGACCGAAGTCACGTCCTCCTTCGATTCTGCCTGGGACGACGCTTTCCTGCCGCATCCGGTCATCCCGGAAAGAATCAGTGCGCACGCGGAAATTTCGCATATCATTCGTTTCAGACTGCTTTTCTTCATGATCTGCCACCCTCAATCCCGTTAAATTCTATGAAACGTTATCGTTTCGCCGCAAAAAGCGTGCCGACTTTTTTCCCTTTGAAAATATCATAGAGTCTGGACGGATCGCTCCCGTTCATAACAAGCGTGCTGATTCCCTGGGACACGGCGAGCTCCGCCGCTTCCAGCTTTGTCTTCATGCCGCCCGTTCCCCGTCTCGATCCGGCTCCTCCCGCAAGGGCGTAAATTGATTCATCGATTGTGTCGACACGGCTGATCAGCTTCGCGTCCCGGTAGAACCGCGGATCCTTGTCGTAGAACCCGTCAATGTCCGAGAGAATCACCAGCATATCAGCCCTGCACAGTACGGCTACAACCGCAGAAAGCTTGTCGTTGTCGCCGAACAGGCGCTCCTCCGACTCGATCTCCGTATAACTGACGGAATCGTTCTCATTGACAATCGGAATGATCCCGTGCTCCAGAAGCGCTTCAAACGTATTGGACAGATTCTCCTTCTTTTCCTCCTGCTGGATGTCCTCCGCATTCAGAAGAATCTGTGCAACCGTCTTGCTGTAATACCCGAAGAATTTGTCGTACAGGAACATATTCTCGCACTGGCCGACAGCCGCTGCCGCCTGCTTCATGCGCATCTCCCTGGGAGGCTCCGAAAGCCTCATCTTGTTCGCGCCGACCGCGATCGCGCCCGACGAGACGAGAACGACTTCGTTCCCCATATTCTGGATATCGGCGAGCGTCATGGCGAGCTCCTCGATCCTGTGCAGATTGCGCTTGCCGAGTTCATTGGTCAGTGTCGATGTGCCGACCTTGACAACGATCCTTCTCCTTTTTCTGTTCATCGTTTTGCAGCTCCTCGTGCGAATAGAAAAGGCCGCGCTGATGCACCGCCGCTCGGTACATCAATCGCAGGCCCGCATTACATATAGCATAATACCACTGATTTGGCATTTTGGCAACTTTTCCGCCGCGACTGCCCCTGTTTTCTGTGCATATTTTTTAAAGCAGGTCCGCATCCTTCCCCGAAAAAAGGGGTCCGCACAGCGACCCTGGAAATCATGCGTTCCACGCCGGAACACGGTCATGTGCGAACCCTCTGAACACGCGTCTGGAGGGAATCGAACCCCCGACACACGGTACCGGAAACCGTTGCTCTATCCCCTGAGCTACAGACGCAGGAAACGGGCCTGTCCGCCCGTTTCGACTTTAAGATGATAGCATATGACGCAGGAATTGTCAAACCGTCTCTGCTTCTTCTCCGTCATCTTCTCCGTCATCTTCTCCGTCGTCCGAAAGCGATTCGATAGCGTGCCGCTTCGCATCGTAGAAATAGACGTGATCTGAGAGCACCTCCTGCGGTTCTAGCTGACTCCGGTTAATCTCGCGGACCATCCGGTTCAGCGTCCCGGGGCGATACAGTTCGTCCGCGCTGAGAATCAGGCACTCGTGAATGCTGCTGGGAATGATGTAATAATCCCCTCCGACCTCCGACGCGATCCTGTCCGTCTCATCCGGATATCCGATGCAGACGGCGCCGAAACAGCGCTGCTCGTTTGTCAGAATGTAAAGCGGAGAGGACTCCTCTTCTGCACAGTCTATATTCATTTCCGAAAGCGCACTCGAAAGCGTCGAGAAAACCGGCTTCTGCTCCCGCTTCGTGTTGGACCACGCATCCTCAAACAGCCGGTTTTCGCTGATCCCCCAGAAATTCAGGTGCTCCTTCCGAATCAGAATCGAGGCGTCCGGCAGGATCGTCTCATCGACCCGGTAGTAGCAGACAAGCGCCAGGTCCATCCACGGCCGGTTCGGAACGCCGCGAAGCTCCGCACGGTTCATCTGCCCGTTGATGAGTTTGCAGAACAGATGCTTTGAGACATCCCCGTACACGCGGAAAAAATTCTCCGGAAGGCGGACGTCTCTGCCGTACTCGCTGCACTGCTCCAGCACAAGATTCGCCAGATGTCCCACCGATACCCCTTTGCGATACTCGTCAAAATAGGAGTCCAGATAGATCGACGGGTGGAGATCCGTTCCACCGCTGCGCACCTCCATCGCGCGTCTGCACACGCCGTTGTTCTTCGTAACCGTGCGCAGCGTCACGCTGAGCCTGCCGCCGGATCTGTGGCGGACTTCGTCCGCGAGTGTCTCCTGAAACTGCTGATAGTTCATAGAAGCCTCCTTTTCATTTCCGGGCGCGAAAAAAAGACAGACGCAGGCGGACAAAAGCAGGCCGTCGGCGGGAAAAAGAGGAAACTTCTCCGCACACGGAATAAAAACCTGATTCAATTTTGAAACTGTTTCATGGAATAATGAATTGAAATGGAATCGGAACCCGATTCTTATTAAGAAGTACCGGAGGCACATGGATCATGCACCTCCGAAATCAGAAACGATCTTACTGACTTTGCGGACCGCCCCGGTGTCCGGCTTCAGACACGGCTCAGATACTCGCCTGTGCGGGTATCGATCTTGATCTTGTCCCCCTGGTTGACAAACAGCGGCACCATAACCTGTGCACCTGTCTCAACCGTAGCCGGCTTCGTCGCGCCCTGCGCGGTATTGCCCGCAAATCCGGGCTCAGTCTCCGTGATCTCAAGCTCTACGAAGAGCGGAGCCTCGACGGAGAATACATTTCCGTTGTAGGAAAGGATTGTGACCTTCTCATTCTCCTTGACGAACTTGAGCGCATCGCCGACGGTCTCTTTGTTGACACCGATCTGGTCGTACGTCTCCTCGTTCATGAAATAATAAAGATCTCCGTCGTTGTAAAGATACTGCATATTCTGACGGTCAATTCTTGCCTGCGGAAACTTCTCGGTCGGACGGAACGTTCTCTCTGTAACTCCGCCGTTTATGACATCTTTCATCTTGGTTCTGACGAACGCTGCGCCTTTTCCCGGCTTTACGTGCTGAAACTCAATGATCTGCACGACGTTTCCGTCAATCTCAAGTGTGATACCGTTTTTAAAATCGCCTGCTGAAATCTGATCTCCACTTGCCATCTGCATTTCCTCCTTCTTGCAATATCATATAATACGATGTCTGATTTTTCAACGGTTTTTTCCGGCTCCGCCGCCGGCTCTTCCGCCGGTCTCAAAATTTTCCGGACGGAAAATCCGTTCTTCCTCTCCTGCGCATCTCTTTTACATAAGAGCAAAGAACGATTCGTTCCAGCCGCCTTTTCAGGACGATCTGGATCTCCTCTTTCGGATTGATCGGCAGGACGAGGATGTTTCTGATCCCTGCACGTCTGGCGCCCCAGACATCCGTAAACAGCTGATCGCCGATGAAAACCGCCTGCTCCTTCCGGATCCCCATCCTGCTGCAGGCGGAAAGATAATTCTTCACAGCCGGCTTATTCGCGAGAGAAATGTAATCGGAGCCGACCGCCGAAGCAAAGGGGTCAACGCGGCTTCTGCGGTTGTTCGACAAAAGGCAGGTGGAAAATCCGATGGAGCGGAGCTGTCCGAACAGCCGGACCGCCCGCTCGTCCGCCGGAGCGCCGTGCTCCACAAGTGTGTTGTCGATGTCGTAGATCAGCCCCCTGTATCCCTCATCATACAGCTTCTGATAATCGACCGCGTAAGCGGACGGAAGCCATTCATCGGGGTAGAATCGTTCAAGAAATGGCATCGGCTCCTCCGTCAGAAAGATAGTGTTCCAGTTCCTCGTACCGCTCCTCCATCTGATCGATGCCTCTGCGGTAAAACGCGAGCAGTTTTTCCGGATCCTGCTCGGTTCGGCCGACAACCGGTTCCTCCGGACGAATCACGAAAATACGTCCTTCGCTCTCCCATTTGTCGATAAGATCGAGCGTCCGGTTGTAAACCAGATGACGCCGGCAGAGCGCCTTCACAAGGTTCGGATACTTTCTGTACTTCACCCGGTAAAGCGCCTCCGCCGCCCGGTCACGTTTCTTCCGGTATCCCTTCGGGCGCGTGAGCACAACGACGTTTTTCCGGTATCCCCTCCGCATCGAATGGATGATCGGAATCGAATCCGCGACGCCTCCGTCGGAGTATTCTCCGCCGTCGAGGGATCTGAGCACATTGATGAGCGGCATACTGCACGATGCCGCGATGATGTTCATCAGCCGCTTCGGGTCCTTCTTTTCGCTCAGGTACTCCGCCCTGCCCGTCGCCGCGTTCGTCACGACGTATTCCGCCATGATGTCCGACGCAAAATACGCATCGAAGTCAAACGGAACATACCGGTAGACGAAATCCCCGCACAGGCGGTCAAGATCGAAGGCCTTCCCGCGGATCATGTGCGGAAGGTCCCCGTGCACGTAGCGGATGGACTCATCCTCCACCGCGATGCAGTCGCGGCTTCTTCCGATCTGCCGCGAAACATAATCCGCCGCGTTGCATGAACCGGCCGAGACGCCGATGACATACTTCATGTAACAGTCGTGTTCCATGAGAACATCCAGCACGCCGGCTGTAAAAATTCCGCGCATGGCGCCGCCCTCGAGGATCAGCGCCGCATTTCTTCGTTCTTCCATCGATCTGCTCCCGGTCAGTGCTGATGATAGTGATCCAGAAAATCGGCGAGCTTGTCCGCCGCCTTGATCAGCGTGTTGCGGTGCGGCAGATACACGATGCGGAAATGATCCGGATACTGCCAGTTGAAGCCGCCGCCGTGAACGATCAGCACGCGTTTTTCATGCAGAAAGTCGTAGGCAAATTTTTCATCGTCCGTGATGTTGAACTTCTGGACATCCAGTTTCGGGAAGATGTAGAACGCGGCTTTCGGCTTTACGACCGAAATTCCCGGAATATCCTTCAGCAGGTTGTAGATGCACTCCCGCTGCTCGTAGATGCGGCCGCCCGGAACGAGATACTCGTTCACGCTCTGATATCCGCCGAGTGCGGTCTGAACGATGCTCTGCGCAGGAACATTCGAGCACAGCCTCATATTGGAAAGCATGTTCAGCCCCTCGATGTAATCGCGGCCGGCGTCCAGATTCCCGGAAAGAACCATCCACCCCACGCGGTAGCCCGCGATCATGTGCGATTTGGACAGTCCGGAGAACGTCACGCAGAACACGTCCGGCGCCAGCGACGCGATCGATGTGTACGGAATATCGTCCATCACCAGACGGTCGTAGATCTCGTCGCAGAAAATCATCAGCTCGTTCTCCCTTGCGATCTCCACGATCTGCTCCAGAAGATCTTTCGGATAGACCGCCCCCGTCGGGTTGTTGGGATTGATCACGACGATCGCCTTTGTGCGGTCCGTGATCCTGCTCTCGATATCGTCGATGTCCGGAGCCCAGTCCGCCTGTTCGTCACAGATGTAGTGGACGACCTTGCCGCCCGCCAGCGTCGCGCACGCGGTCCACAGCGGATAATCCGGCGCCGGGATCAGAATCTCGTCCCCGTCGTCCAGAAGCGCGTTCATCGACAGCTGAATCAGCTCGCTGACTCCGTTGCCCGTGTAGATGTTGTTCACGGAGAGATTCGGAAACTTCTTCAGCTGATAGTACTGCATGATCGCCTTCCGGGCGGAAAACAGGCCCTTCGAGTCGGAGTATCCCTCACAGTCCGCCACATTCGCGATCATATCCTCGACGACCTCATCGGGGGCGGTAAAGCCGAACGGCGCCGGATTTCCGATGTTCAGCTTCAGAATTTTCTGGCCGGCTTCTTCCATGCGCGCGGCTTCCGCGACAACCGGTCCGCGGACATCATACAGCACATGGTCAAGCTTGCTCGATTTTGTAAATTCTCTCATGATCAATCGCCTCCCGTACGATTCTCTTTCAACATGAAAATTCCACGTTATTTTATCATTATTGATGCAGGTTTGCAATCTGGCCGTTGACTTTAGCGCGTTTAACCGTTACACTTTAACGTATAAAATCGTTAAAGTTAAGAGAGGGTTCATCATGGCTATCAAACTGATTCTTCTGATTCTGTTCTTCGGCGTAATGATTGCGATCGGAATCTACTGCCGCAGAAGCGCGGCGGACGTCAACGGATTTGTTCTCGGCGGACGCAGCGTCGGTCCGTGGCTCACCGCATTCGCCTACGGCACATCTTACTTCTCAGCCGTCGTTTTCGTCGGATACGCGGGACAATTCGGCTGGAAATACGGCAT
>ONLT01000015.1 GCA_900318755.1 uncultured Eubacteriales bacterium | reverse complement strand
TTTTACCTTCAATCAGATTTAAATATTAGATATCCTTTCCTCCGTCTGATATAATCAGAGCATCAAATAATCTACTAATCTAATAGGTTTATTCCAGTTTTGAAACCGGAGGTTACGGAATGGCAAAAGAGCATTTTCATACACATCGCGCACTGATCGGCTTCGACGAACACGGCATCCCCACGGTTATCGCGCCGGCTCACAATCATAAGACAGACGGTGACGGCCGTCTTGCTCCGACTGAAGCGGAATTCACATCCGATTACCGGCAGGCTGTCGCCGCATACCGGAAGACTTTCCCCTCACGTCAGGAGGTTCAGGAAGAAACGCCCGATCCCGCAGTCCGGGATCTTTTGTCCTATGCCGGTGAAAAAGGCATCGAGACTCCCTTCGACCGGTTCGATCTGCAAAAGCCGCACTGTACGTTCGGGCTAGCGGGAACCTGCTGCAAGGTCTGCAACATGGGCCCCTGCCGAATCACAGAGAAAAGTCCGCGCGGCGTCTGCGGTGCGGACGCCGATCTCATTGTCGCCCGAAATCTTCTGCGGTCTGCGGCCGCCGGCGTAGCGCAGCACGGCATTCACGCGCGGGAAGTAATCCTGAGTCTGAAATGGGCAGCGCAGAGGAAACTGGATTTCCCGTTAATCGGAAAACAGAAAATCCGGGATACTGCGGCTGCCTTCGGAATAAAGACATACCGACGCCCGACCCGCAAGATTGCGGAGGAGCTGGCCGACATTCTGCTGCAGGACCTTTCCCGCACAGAGCCGGAGGAGTATCAGACCATCTCTGCCTGCGCCCCACCCGAACGACAAAGGGTCTGGAAAGACCTGGACATCCTTCCGGTCAGCGCCTACCACGAAATCGCAGAGGCTTATCACCGCACCGGCTGCGGCGTAGACGGTGACTGGAGAAACGTCATGCAGCAGTTTCTGCGCTGCGGTCTCGCCTTCACCTTCAGCACTGTTCTCGCCTCCGGCATCGCCACAGACTGCCTGTTCGGCGTCGGCGACCGCGTCACCTCAATGACCAATGTGGGCGCGCTGAAGGACGGCTATGTAAACATTGCAGTTCACGGTCATCTGCCCACGCTGGTCAGCGCCATCGTCGCTGCGGGTCAAAGTGAAGAATATCAGGCGAAAGCTCGGGAAGCCGGAGCCAGGGGCATCCGGTTCTACGGAATCTGCTGCAGCGGTCTGGCCGCCATGTACCGTTACGGCGGCGTGATTCCGCTGTCCAACGCGGTAACGGCAGAGCTTGTACTGGCTACGGGAGCTTTGGATCTGTGGGTCGCAGACGTGCAGGACGTGTTTCCCGCCATCATGGACGTGGCAGACTGCTTCCGCACCCGGGTCGTTACAACCAGCGATTCCGCACGTCTTCCCGGGGCAGAGCACATCGCCTACGATCACCATCATTCCAACATAGGAGAGACTAAAGCAATTGCCGGTGAAATTGTGGATCGCGCCATAGAAAGCTTTCGGAACAGAAAAAACGTTCCGCGCCATATTCCGGAGCAGGAAATCGAAGCTGAGGTCGGCTTTTCCGTGGAATATATCCACCGCCGTTTCGGCTCTATGCGTCCTCTGGCACAAGCTCTGAAGGACGGACGGATCCTGGGAATCGTCAACATGGTGGGATGCAGCAACACTAAGGTTCCTTATGAGAGAGACATCGTCGAAGTCGCAGAAACTCTGCTGAAGCACAATGTTCTGATTCTCACCAACGGCTGCGCCTCATATCCGCTGATGAAACTGGGATACTGCCGGAAAGACGCCCGAAAACTTGCCGGCAGCACACTCAGCGAATTCCTGAAGCCGGATCTGCCTCCCGTGTGGCACGTCGGAGAATGTATCGACAACGCCCGCTCTTCCGGGATATTCGCAGGGATAGCAGGAGAGCTCGGAACTCCTCTGCGCGACCTGCCCTTTGCCTTCTCGTCGCCGGAATGGGGCAATGAGAAAGGAATTGACGCCGCGCTGGGATTCCGTCTGATGGGGATCAGTTCCTATCACTGCGTGGAGGCGCAGATCCACGGCTCCGCCAACGTAATTCATTTCCTCAAGGAGGAGACAAAGGAAACACTGGGCTCTTCCATGATCGTCAATGTGGATCCTGTGGCTCTCGGCGAACAAATCGTGTCCGACATGCTGGAAAAGCGAAGACGCCTCGGCTGGTCCACAGCGGAAACTCCCGAATAAATCGCATCATGAACAAAAGAAAGTGAGAATGAATAGATGAAAGAGAAAAACACAATTACTGCTATAAACCATGTTCCCCGGTGCAGCAGACGTTGTCTGGGGAAGAAAATACTGACAGCCCTTCTGATTATCGGGATGATCACTGCACTTTCCGCCTGCGGAAACACGAACACAAAATCCGGAACCGATGCATCCGAATCAGGGAAAACCACAGTGACACTGGGCTACCTTCCCATCACTCACGCCTTGGCCGTTTTCGAAGAAAAAGAGCTCTTGGAGAAGGAAAACAGCGACGTCCGGATCAAACTGCAGAAATTCAGTTCCTGGTCCGACCTGACCGACGCTCTGAATTCCGGCAAAATCGACGGAGCGTCCGTGCTGATCGAGCTTGCCATGAAGGCAAAAAGTCAGGGAATCGGTCTGAAGGCTGTCGCACTGGGTCACCGGGACGGTAACGTTCTGGTCGTCGCAAAAGACATCCGCACCGCTGCCGATCTGAAAGGAAAGAAGATTGCAATTCCTCATACTCAATCCTCACACAACATCCTGCTTCAGGAGGCGCTTGCGAAGAAAGGCCTCACCGACAAGGATGTGAGCATCGTTCAGATGTCGCCCGCCGAAATGCCCTCTGCTCTCAGTAACGGCTCTATCGCCGGCTACTGCGTGGCAGAACCCTTCGGCGCACAGGCTGTAGATAAAAAATTCGGAAAAGTCCTGTACTATTCCGAGGAGCTGTGGCCCGATTCTTTCTGCTGCGGCCTCGTCCTGACTGACCGTTTCATCAGCGATCATCCGGAGCAGACCGAAACACTGATCCGAGTATACAAGGAGGCCGGAAACAAACTGGAGAGCGGCGATACCGCCTTGAAAACTGCAGAAAAATATCTGGGTCAGAACGAATCCGTACTGAAAACCTCTCTGAAATGGATTCACTTTGATAAGCTTACGATTACAGAAGGCGCCTACAAACAGCTGAGCGACCGGGTCAAAAAATACGGCATCAACGAGAATCCGCCGTCCTATAAAGACTTTGTCTATCAGACGAATGGAGATGACGAATGAAAAAGAAACTGAACATCCTCCGGCACATCATCATCGCGTACGCCGTCCTTCTCGCGATATGGCAGCTTGCGGCCTCCTTCAGCGGCGTGAGTTCCGCGCTGTTTCCGTCCCCCGGCAGAGTTCTGCTGGCCTTCCGGGAGCTGTCCGTATCCGGACTTTCCGGGAGCTCGTCGGACGCGACTTTGTCAGTGCATATCCGCGACAGTCTTCTCCGGTTCACCGCAGGTTATCTCCTGTCCGCCGCCGCCGGGATCACTGCGGGGCTTCTGCTGGGCTGGTTTCCGAGAGCATTCGCTTATGTCAATCCGGTCATTCAGCTGCTTCGACCCATCGCTCCGGTCGCATGGCTTCCATTCCTGGTTCTGCTCGTCGGAATCGGGGATCTGCCGGCCGTCACGATTATTTTCATCGCCGGGTTCTTCCCGATTTTACTGTCCACAGCGTCCGCGGTACAAAATATTGATCCGGTATACCTTCGGGTCGCAGGGAACTTCGGGCTTTCCCAGAGGCGCACCCTGACCCGCATCGTATTCCCCGCGGCGTTCCCGCAGATTGCCGGAAGTCTGCATCTGGCGCTGGGGACCTGCTGGATCTTTCTGGTTTCCGGTGAAATGGTGGGGTCACAGACCGGACTGGGATTTCTTATCATGGACGCGAAAAACTGCCTCCGGGCCGACGCTCTGCTGGCCGCCATCATCACTATAGGCGTCATCGGATTTCTTCTGGATCAGCTGATCGGGCTTCTGGAACGCAGCTTCATCTCTGTGCGCGGACTGGGACCGCAGAACAGCAAAAGGAGGTCATAAACTCACTGTGTATATTGAAATCAACGACGTATCGGTAAATTACGATAAACCCGGAGCAGACTTTCCAGCTCTCGACCACATCAGCCTTTCCATCGACAAAGGTGAATTCGTCTGTCTTCTCGGACCGTCCGGCTGCGGCAAAACAACGCTGCTGAACGCCGTTGCCGGCTTTCAGCCGATCTCCGGCGGTTCCATCACCATTGACGGAAAACCTGTGACACGGCCCGACATCCGCTATATCACTATTTTTCAGAATTACGGACTTCTGCCGTGGAGAACCGTTGAAAAGAACGTAGAGCTGGGACTGGAATCGAAATCTGTTCCGAAGGATGAACGGCGCCGGATCGCGAACCACTATCTGAAGCTGGTCGGACTGGAGAATTTCAGCCGTCACCACCCCCATGAACTGTCGGGCGGAATGCAGCAGCGTGTCGCCATCGCAAGGGCGCTGGCGGTCGATCCCTCTGTCATCTATATGGACGAACCCTTCGGGGCTCTGGACGCCATCACGAGAATGCAATTACAGGATGATACCCGACGGCTATCCGTCGAGGAGCATAAAACGATTCTCTTTGTCACCCACGACATCGACGAAGCCGTGTACCTGGCCGACCGCATTGTAATCCTGTCTCCCAATCCAGGCAGAATCAAAAGCATCGTCCGTATCTCCATGCCGCACCGGCGCGATCGCACCTCCGGCGATTTCATTCTCGCCCGCGACAAAATCTTCCGGCTGCTCAACATGAAGTCCGAAGAAACCATCGAATACTACATCTGACGATGAAATGCCGCTCAGCACCGTGACGGGAACCGGCATCAAAGGCTGCCTCCCGGTTCTCACCTCCTGCGGGGGTGTGCCGCGGTGCTGAGAACAACTTACGC
>ONLT01000040.1 GCA_900318755.1 uncultured Eubacteriales bacterium | reverse complement strand
GATAAGTTTCTCCTTATCGGTCAGAATCTTGTTTTTCTTCTGATATCCCGCGATCACGACTTCTACGCTCTCCTCAAGATCCTCCTGGATGACGAATTTTCTTCCGTTCCGGACCGCGCGGAGCGCCGCCTCGTTGATCATATTCGCCAGCTCCGCGCCCGAAGCGCCGGAAGCCATGCGCGCGATCGCGTTGAAGTTCACGGTATCCGCGATGCGGATGTTTTTCGCGTGAAGCTTCAGGATATCTTCCCTGCCCTTCAGATCCGGAAGTTCAACCGGCACGCGCCGGTCAAAGCGGCCCGGACGAAGAAGCGCCGGATCAAGAATTTCCGGACGGTTCGTCGCCGCCAGGATGATGACGCCCTTCTTGCCGTCGAAGCCGTCCATCTCGGACAGCAGCTGGTTCAGCGTCTGGTCGCGCTCGTCGTTCCCGGAAAATCCGGACGTGTCGCGCTTCTTTCCGATCGTATCGATCTCGTCGATGAATACGATACACGGCGCTTTTTCATTCGCCTGTTTAAACAGGTCGCGGACCTTCGCCGCGCCCATACCGACGAACATCTCCACGAATTCCGATCCGGAAATCGAGAAAAACGGGACGTTCGCCTCGCCTGCCACCGCTTTTGCCAGCAGCGTTTTACCGGTTCCGGGCGGGCCTACGAGCAGTGCGCCCTTCGGCATCTTCGCGCCGATCTCCGTGTACTTCTTCGGGTTATGCAGGAAATCGACGATCTCGGACAGAACCTCCTTCGCCTCCTCCTCGCCCGCTACATCGGAGAACTTGATCCCGGTTTCGGACTGGACATAGACCTTCGCGTTGCTCTTTCCGAAGCTCATCGCGTTGCCCATGCCGTCTCCCATCCGCTTCGCGGCGGAATTCATGATCCATCTTCCCAGGAAATAGAAAATCACCAGGGGAAGCACCCATCCCACGAGGAAATTGACGACCGGAGACGTCTGCTTCACAATCGGGGAATTGAATTCCTCAAGATTTTTCGCCGATTCCAGACGCGAGACCAGATTCGGATCGTCCATCGTCCCGGTCTTGTAATATTTTTCGGGCGTGGACGTATCTCCGAAACGGATGACGCCCTCATCCCGGTCAACCTCGACCTCTTTTACCGTTCCCTCGTCCAGCATCTGTAAAAATGTACTGTACGTTGTCTCCTCGACTTTCTGCTGTCCGATCTGCGGTACGACCAGAAAATTCAGTATCACCAGAATAATCAGCACCGCAAGATAGAAATACAGTATCGAACGCCTCGGAGGCTGCTTCACTTCTTTCATGCATTTCTCCTTATCAGTCTTAGCGTTTCATAGCAGACAAACTGCCGATTCAAGTATCCTCCATGTCATTTGCAAAGTCAAGAAACCGCCCGCGATTTAAGGATTTTTTCACTATTTGTCAAACTTTTTCGACAACTGCAGACACCTCCGGAATTCAGAAGGAACGGAGCCTGTCTTCCTCCTCTCCGGCGCCCTGCTCGACCTTCCGGATCGTCAGATCATACCCTCTTCCCTCTCCGAGATCGACGTGCACGCGGTCTCCCGCCCGGTGACCCATCAGCGCGCGTCCGATGGGGGATTCCGGGGTGATCAGTCCCAGCAGCGAGTTGCTCCGCACCGGTGTGACAATCTTAAATACCATCGGTTTGTCGCGTCCCTCTTTTTCTACCGTAACTTTCTTCTGCAGCCCCACCTGATCTGCTGCCGCGTGATCTTCCACGATAACTGCGGTCTTGATCATGTTCTCCAGATAGCGGATCCGGCTTTCGTTCTGATTTTTGTACTGTTTCGCCGCGTGATATTCGAAATTTTCACTCAGATCACCCTGCGCGCGGGCCTCTTTGAGATCCTTCAGCGCCTGCTGACGCACCACGAGTTTCCGGTGATCAATCTCCTCCTGCATTTTTTCGATGTCTTTTCTGGTGAGTTTGTCGTGCATATACTCCCTCTTTTCTGTGGTTTTTTAACGAAAACAGTGCTAAACTGTTCCTAAATTGTATTGTACATCATTGACTCGCCTGATTGCAATCACACGGAATCCGGCGGGGCGAAAAAGGAGTCTGTATGGAAATCGGAATCAAAGGAAACAGCACATTCACCGTTAAAGAAGACATGCTTGCCGTCCACGTCGGCAGCGGCGAGGTCCGCGTTCTCGCGACCCCCTGCCTGGTGACCGCAATTGAGAAAACCGCCTCAGAATCTGTGAAGCCCTATCTCGAAGAGGACCGCACAACCGTCGGTACGCGCGTCAACATCACCCACTCGGCGGCCACCCCGTGCGGGATGAAATTTTTCGTAGAGACCGAGCTGGCGGCGGTCAGCGAAAACGGCAAAATTCTGACGTTCATGGTCAGCGTCCGCGACGAGGCCGGAATCATCTCGGAGGGAACCCACGAACGCGCGATTGTGCGGAAGCAGCGGTTCGAGGAGAAGGCCGCAGCGAAACTTCAGAACTAATCAATTCATCGGATCGGGGGGTCATCATGGCAGACAAAAAAGAACAGAAGAACGCAGAGATCTGGGAAAAATCCGATGCAGAAGCGCTGGAGGCCTTCTGCCGGGATTACCGGATGTTTATCACAGAACATAAGACGGAGCGGGAATGCGTGGCAGGAATGCGGGCGACCCTCCGGAAGAACGGCGCCGTGGATCTTGCGGACGCCGTCAGCGAGGGCGTTGTCCCGAAAGCCGGGGATCTTTTTTACACGGATATGATGAAAAAATCGCTGATCGTTTTCCGAATCGGACAGCGGCCGGTCACCGACGGCATGCAGCTGCTGGGCGCGCACATCGATTCGCCGCGCCTCGATCTGAAGCAGCACGCGCTGTATGAGGACCGGGATCTCGCCCTGTTCGAAACGCACTATTACGGCGGAATCAAAAAATACCAGTGGGTCACTCTCCCGCTCGCGCTGCACGGCGCGGTCGCGAAAAAAGACGGGTCCGTCGTCACCGTCTCCGTGGGCGAAAACCCGGAGGACCCTGTTTTCGGCGTCACGGACCTGCTGATCCATCTCGCCGGAAAGCAGATGAATAAAAAACTGAGCGAAGGCGTCGAGGGCGAAAAGCTGAACATACTCGTCGGAAGCCGTCCGATCGCGGGGGACGCGGCAGAGCCTGTGAAAGCGAACATTCTCGCGATCCTGAAGGATCGCTATGGCATCGAAGAGGATGATTTCCTGTCCGCAGAGATTGAGGTCGTTCCGGCAGGCGCTGCGAGAGAATACGGCTTCGACCGCAGTATGATCATGGGATACGGACAGGACGACCGTGTCTGCGCGTACCCGTCCTTCCGCGCAATCCTCGATGAAGAGGTGCCCTCGTTTACGAGCGTCTGCCTGCTCACGGACAAGGAGGAGATCGGCAGCGTCGGCGCGACCGGCATGCACTCCCGCTTCTTCGAAAATTCCGTCGCGGAGCTGATGAATCTCGCCGGGTGCTACAGCGAACTGAATCTGCGACGCGTCCTGACGCGCACACGCGTCCTGTCCTCCGACGTAAGCGCCGCCTTCGACCCGGATTTTCCGGATGTGATGGAAAAGAACAACTGCTCCTATCTGGGACTCGGCCCGGTCTTCAACAAATACACCGGAAGCCGCGGAAAGAGCGGATCAAACGACGCAAACGCCGAGTACATCGCTTACCTCCGGAAGGTCATGGACGGCGCCGGCATCACCTATCAGTCCGGCGAGCTCGGCAAGGTCGACGAGGGCGGCGGCGGTACAATCGCCTACATCCTCGCGAATCTCGGCATGCAGGTCATCGACTTCGGCGTCGCGGTTCTGAATATGCACGCGCCGTGGGAAATCACAAGCAAGGCGGACATCTATGAGGCGTACCGGGCGTATCGCGCCTTTCTCGCCTCCGCGTCGGAGCCGTGCGTATGATCGGGAAGATCGTGCGCAGACGCCTGACCTTCAGCGGAACAGTTCAGGGCGTCGGCTTCCGATGGCGGGCAAAAACAGCCGCCTCCTCTCTGGGGCTGACCGGATGGGTTGAAAACCGCCGGGACGGATCGGTCGTGATGGAGGTTCAGGGCACTCAGCACGCGATCACGCGTCTGATTCTCACGCTGAAAAGCGCCCGCTATATCGAAATTGACTCGGTGCGGAACGAACCGCTCCCCGTCGTTGAAAAGGAAGACGGCTTCACCGTGCACAGCGCGTGGTGAAGCCGCTTTTTTCAATTTCATTCATTCTCACCCGTTCGGAATCAGGACGCCGGCGACGGCAAGGATGCTGAACCCTATCTCATACACCATGAGCACGGCGGGCAGAACGGGCGCCGCAGCCGGTCTCTTTTTCCCGATGCGGCACACGGTTCCGTCAACTCCGTACGTACAGAACAGCATCAGCGGGATCAGCGCCGACATGATGTAACGTCCCTGCGGCTGATAATCCGTGTAGTAGGAGTAATGCATCGACAGAAGAACCGGCACAACGATGCAGATCACGAGACAGAAAAACAGCTTCTTCGGAAATCTGCGGTCCCGGATTACGCGGACGAGCATCAGAGCCAGAAGAAGGAGGACTCCGATTGAATAAACCCAGTACATCGGAGATGGAAGATGAAATACCGCGTACCCGAACATCCCGATGAAGCTCTGAATCGTAAAGAGCAGCCAGCCCGACCGGAAAATCATATCGTACCAGGACCATCCCAGATGTTCCGGCGTATTCCGGTTCGTCGGCTTATACTGCTCCTCCGCATATTTCTGCCCGCTTGCGTTCAGCGACCGCATCCCGAGAAAATCGCCGTCGTGGATCAGATAATTCCGGATAAAGAACCAGCCGGCGATTGCGAAAACGATCACGGTGATCAGCAGCGCCAGCAGCAGGATTTTTTTCGCGGGCATTTTCTTCCGGATGGCGCTGACAAAATAAAAAAGGATACTGCAAAGAATGAAGGCATAGTCGTTGTAATACGTGAGTGCCAGAAGGCCGATCGGGACGGCAAGCAGAACCGCGCTTTTCACCGTCCACCCGTCCTGATCCCCGCGAAGCCACGCAAGAGTAATCAGCGCCGTGCACATCACGCCGAACGCGTCGTTGTTAAAATAAGAACCGAGAAAAATGAACTGCGGAAGGCAGCAGCACATCACCGCAAACAGAATACGGCACACGCGCTTCCCGAACATACGGTCGCCGATCGCACAGCACGCAAACCATGTCACCACGATCGCAAGGACGCTTACAAAGCGGGCTGCAACCAGCATCGCTCCTGCGTCCGTCGTGAAAAGTGCAGTGATTTTCATAAAGAGCACGGCGATCAGAGAGGGAAGATACGGGGTGTATCCGTAGGAAAACCCCCATTGTGCATTAATCAGTTCTTTTTCATCCCCATGCGGAAGCGCTCCGTGAGCAACGATCCATTTTGGGATCTCGATCCGCATAGATTCATCCGGCGCATGATCTGTGGTCATAATGTTTGCGATGTAAACCGTCACAAGAAAGAGACATGCCGCTCCCATCAGAATGGCGAACTGATAGATCCGATCGTCCGATTTTTTCTTATTTGCCGCAAGGACCGTGGCTGTTGTGCTACCCATAAATATTGCGGCACCATCATTGTGCCGCTGATCCTCCTTTACTCCTGCCGTTTTTTATTCGCGGCGCACCGAACCGCTGCGCAGGGGTATTATATCACAGAAACAGACAATTGGACAGAAAAAGCCGCGTCGGTCAGGACGCGGCTTCCCCTCTGAAATGTTCTTTTCTTCCTGCTTTTTCAAACGCTCTGAGCGCCTTCTCTTCCTCCGGCGAAAGCTTCACCGGAACGCTGATCTGAATGGTCACATACTCATCCCCGCGCTCCGACGGATTTTTCCGGTCGGGAACGCCCTTGTTCTTCAGACGGATCCGGCTGCCGGACTGCATTCCGGGACGGATCTTCACCAGCACACTGCCGTACAGCGTCGGAACCTCGGCTTCACCGCCGAAAACCGCCGTTGCAAAGGGGATCTTCGCCTCCACGTGAATATCCTTTCCGATTCTCTCATAGCCTTTTTCGGGCAGAATATGAATCTTCAGAAGAAGATCGCCCGCGGTCCCGTTCGCCCGCCTGTTTCCTTTTCCGCGCAGACGGATCGTCTTTCCGTCCTCAATGCCCGCCGGGACATTTACCTCGAGCGTATGATCGCCCGAGCCGTCCGACGCGGCGACACGGATCCTCTTTTTCGTTCCGAAAACCGAATCGCGAAGCGTCACGTTCAGGTTGGCGTGAAGATCCGCCGGATCCTCCGTCTGAAATCCCGCGCCGGAAAAGCCTCCGCCTGCTCCCGCGGAGCCGCCCGCGCTGCGGAACCCGCCTCCGCCGAAGGTGCCGGTCCCGGAAAATCCGCGGAATCCTTCGTACGGCCCCGATCCGTCACCTGAATGAAACTCTGCGTGATAGGATCCGTTCCCGGCTCTTCCGCGGAAGAGATCGCCGAAAAGATCGCCGAAGAAATCGTCCGCGTTTCCTCCCTGGCTGTACGTGTGCCACGTGCCGCCGGATCCGCCCTGCTGCGAATGGAAGTTGCGGAAGAAATCCTGATAATTTCCGCCCGCGCCTCCCGCGGCGTTCGGATCAAAGCCTGCCTCAAATGCCGCTTTTCCGTATGTGTCGTACAATTTTCTCTTCTTCGGATCGCTGAGCACAGAATATGCCTCATTGATCTCCTGGAATTTTTTCTCGTCATCCTGATTTCCGTTATTTTCATCGGGATGATACTTTTTCGCCAGTTTCCGAAATGCATGCTTGATCGTCTTTTCATCCGCACTGCGGCTGACGCCGAGCACCTCGTAATAATCTCTGCTCATTATCCGTTCACCTCTCTTTTCTCTATCCTGTGACCGGTAACATCCGGCGGCGCCTGCCGCCACAACAAAGAAGCTGCAGAAGCTGATTTATCAGCGGAACTGCAGCAGTCGTCGTATCCTTGCATTTTTCGTGATCGTGCAAAGAATCCGGCCGGTACCGAATCTCAACTCTTCTCACTGAACTCATCATAACACGCGTTGTTAGCAATTGCAATAAGTGAGTGCTAATATTTTTAAATTTATCATTCCGAACGGATTTTGTTCCTTGAATTCCGAAAAAACATTATAATAGTGAGAGAACATAACGAATGAGGTGAGACGATGAACCAGCAGACGCTCAGTGACATTGAATATTCCGGCCGCCGTAAGAAGACGCGCAGGGAAAAATTTCTGATGAAAATGGACCGCTGCCTCCCCTGGGAGAGGTGGGTCGGGATGATCCGGCCGCTTTATCCCTCCGGAAAGCGGGGACGAAAGCCGAAGGATCTCCAGATGATGCTCCGGATGTACTGTCTCCAGGAATGGTACTCCCTCTCGGGCGCCGGCGTCCAGGACGCAATCGGCGACAGCTACGCGATGAGAACTTTTCTGCATCTGGATTTTCTGGAGGAACAGGTTCCGGACGCGACGACGCTGCTCCGGTTCCGCCGCCTGATCCGCCGGAACGGACTCGATGAACAGTTCCGCGCCGAGCTTGAGGCGATTCTGAAGGAAGAACATCTCCTGTTAAAAAAAGGCGCCCAGAACGAGGCTTCCCTCATCCGGAGCGCCGGGCGCAGATAGCTTATCTGTGAAACAGTTTGTTTGATTCGTATGCCGGCTCGCAGGTCAGATTGACCCCCAGCTGTTTGAAGGCATCCTCGTCGACGTCCGAGAGAATGACCGAGGAGTGCGCTTCGCACCCGCGGATCTTCGAGAGCTGGTCCATCGCCGCCTTTGCAGCCGGATTCGTCTCGGCGCTGATGGTGAGCGCAACCAGAATCTCGTTGATGTGCATATTCGGGTTTGTGTTCCCGAGATAATGTACGCGGAGCTTCTGGATCGGCCGGATGATGTTCGGCGAAATGAGATCGACTCCGTCGTCGATGCCCGCCAGCGCCTTCAGCGCGTTCAGAAGCATCGCGGAGGACGCCCCCAGAAGCGGCTTCGTCTTTCCCGTGATCATTCTCCCGTCGGACAGCTCGATGGCTGCGGCGGGAAGCGCGGTCTGTTCCGCGACGACATTGGCGGCGGAGACGACCGGGCGGTCCTGCAGCGTCAGACCTGCCTTGTTCATCAGCAGTTCGATTTTCAGCGTAGCTTCGCCGTTTCGCGCCCCTTTGCGGGCCTCGCATTTCTCGCGGAAATACCGGCGGATGATCTCCTGTTCCGCCGCATGCCGCACGGCCTTGTCATTGAAAATGCAGTAGCCCGCCATATTGACGCCCATATCGGTCGGGGACTGATACGGCGATGATCCGAAGATTTTCTCAAACATCGCGTTCAGCACCGGAAACACCTCAACGTCGCGGTTATAATTCACCGCCGTCTTCCCGTACGCCTCCAGATGATACGGATCGATCATGTTGACGTCCGCAAGATCCGCGGTCGCCGCCTCATAGGCGAGATTGACCGGATGGGAAAGCGCCAGATTCCAGACCGGAAACGTCTCGAACTTCGCGTACCCCGCCTTAACGCCGCGCTGGTTTTCGTGATAAAGCTGCGAGAGGCAGACCGCCATCTTGCCGCTGCCGGGGCCGGGCGCCGTCACAACGACCAGGGACTTCTTCGTCCGGATGAATTCGTTGCGGCCGTAGCCCTCCTCGCTGATGATGTGCGGAATGTTGTTCGGATACCCCTCGATCGGGTAATGACGGTACACCGTTACACCGAGCTTTTCCAGCCGGCTCTGGAACGCTGCCGCCGCCTCCTGTCCGGCGAAGCGCGTCAATACCACGCTTCCCACGTACAGACCGTAGCCCCGGAACTCGTCGATCAGACGGAGCACATCCCCCGCGTACGTGATCCCGAGATCGCCGCGGACCTTGTTCTGCTCGATGTCATTCGCGTTAATGACGATCACAATCTCCGCTTCGTCGCGGATCTGCGACAGCATGCGGATCTTTGAGTCCGGCGCGAACCCCGGAAGCACGCGCGACGCGTGATAGTCGTCAAACAGCTTCCCTCCGAACTCAAGATAAAGCTTTCCTCCGAACTGCCCGATCCGCTCGCGGATTCGCTCGGACTGCATCTTCAGATACTTGTCATTATCAAAACCAATTTCCATCGGATCCCCCTTTTACGATCACGGCCGTCACTTCGCTTCCGGTTTCTTCTCTCCCTTATGAAGCAGGAGATTCACAACAATTCCCATAATGAGCGCCGTCGCGATGCTCGTGATCTGAACCGCCTTGAAATCAAGAACCAGACCGCCGATCCCGAGAACGAGAATCGTACTGACGACAAACAGGTTTCTATTGTCATCCAGATCGACCTTCTGCAGCATTTTCAGGCCGCTGACCGCGATGAATCCGTACAGCGCGATGCAGATTCCGCCGATGACGCAGACCGGAATCGTCCCGATAAAGGCCACGAACGGAGTCAGAAACGAGAAGAGGATGCAGAGGATCGATGTCAGGAAAATGGTGGAAACCGACGCATTTCGTGTAATCGCCACGCATCCGATGCTCTCGCCGTACGTCGTGTTCGGACATCCGCCGAAGAGCGCACCGACGATTGAGCCGAGTCCGTCGCCCATGACGGTGCGGTCAAGTCCCGGATTTTTGATCAGATTTCTTCCGATAACCGAGCTCAGATTCTCGTGGTCCGCGATGTGCTCCGCGAAAACCACCAGCGCGACCGGTGCGAACAGCAGAAACACCTGAAGAACACCGGCGCTTCCTCCCAGCACGTCGGCTCCGTGACGAATCGCTCCGACAAACACGAACTCCGGAACACTGAGGAAGCTCTTCAGCGTCAGCGGGGAGAAATTATCGATCAGCGGCTGAAAATTGACGATTTTCAGATAATCGATCCCGGCTGCGTATCCGATCGCCGTAAAAACAGAGGCGACGACGTATCCGGTCAGAATGCCGACGATAAACGGGATCAGCTTCGCGGTCTTTCCGCCCTTCACGGACGCGAGCACCGTCGCGACGAAGGCGATCATTCCGCAGAGAATCGAGATCAGGTTATAATCACCGGATGAGGTGTTGTTCAGATTATTGATCGCAGAGCCGCAGAGACTCAGTCCGATCAGCGCCACAGTCGGTCCGATGATAACCGGAGGCATCAGACGGTCCACCCAGTTCGTTCCGGCGAAGTGAACGACGAGGGAGATGATGACGTACACGCCGCCGGCAAAGACCGCACCGAGAATGATGCCGAGGTAGCCGAACGAACACGCGCCAATCAGAGGTGAGATGAACGCGAATGAACTGCCGAGGAACACCGGGCTTTTGCGCTGTGTGATAAAAAGATAGACAAGGGTGCCGGCTCCGGCCCCGAGCAGCGCGGCAGGCTGGCTCATCGTCACCTCGGTCGCGCCCGCCGTGCCCAGATTAACAAGCGTCGGGACGAGCAGTGTCGCCGCGATGATCGCGAGCAGCTGCTGAAACGCAAACACGAGGTTCTGCTTAAACGCAGGGGTGTCCTCAACCTGATAAATCATTTTCATGACAGTTTCCTCCTCATTTTCTGCCTGATTTCATATGTGCCGTTTTGTCTGTCACGAAGATCAGCCGTTGAGGACCAACCTCGCGGCTCCATAGATCCCTGCGTCGTTGCCGAGCTCCGCAAGGACGAACTTCGTTCCGCGCGACGCATGGAATACGGACTGAACATAATATTTCTGAATCGTGTCGGTCAGGATCGTTCCGGCATTGGAGACGCCGCCTCCGATGACAAAGGCCTCCGGATCGACGACCTCCGCGACGGCCGCAAGGCCTCTCCCCAGATATCCGCACACGATTTCCACGATCTCAAGGGCGGTGGCGTCTCCCTTCTTCGCCTCGTCGAACAGAACGCGGGCCGAGATGTGATCCGCGCTCCGAAGCGAGCTCTCCTTCTCCGGGTGCTCTTTCAGGTAAAGCTTCGTGACGCGCGCGATTCCGCGCGCCGACGCGTACTGCTCAAGACAGCCGTGCTTCCCGCATCCGCAGGTCTCCGGCTCATCCTCACGCATCTGAATGTGACCGATCTCACCGGCCGCGCCGTGCGCTCCGATCAGAATGTTTCCGTCGATGACGACGCCCCCGCCGACGCCGGTTCCGAGCGTAACCATGACAATGCTCCGGCATCCTTTGCCGCCGCCCTTCCACTGCTCGCCCAGCGCCGCCACATTCGCGTCATTGCCCGCAAATACCGGGATCCCGCAAAGGAGCGAGGACAGGGCCTCCGTCAGAGAAAACACGCCCCAGCCGAGATTGACGCAGCGGTTCACCGTCCCGTCGCGCATCACCGCGCCGGGGACGCCGATGCCCGCACCGGTCAGATCCGAAAGAGACGCGCCGGCTTTCTCAAGATGCTCTCTCAGCGAATCCGCGGTGTCCGGCAGAATCTGTTCCCCGCCGCCGTCTGTCCTGGTCGGAATCGCCCATTTTTCAAGCAGCGTCCCCTCCCCGTCGAACAGACCGATCTTGACCGTCATGCCGCCCACATCGATTCCCGCGATATACTTCATGTGATTCTCCTTTCAGCCGCGCGAAACATAGCGCGCCCACGCCGCGAGTCCCGCGCCGTGCATAAACGCTCCGTTTCTTACCATCTCTTTAAACTCATCCTCGCTGAACAGATACAAATCGAACACCTCGGCCGGTTCGGGCGACGCCCCGCCCCGCTTCGTGCAGCGCGCGAGAAAGAGATTGATCTTCTCGTTGCTGGAACCGAAGGATGTGTAGACCCCTCCGAGCGGCGTGATCTCATCGCAGAGAAACCCCGTTTCTTCCCTCAGCTCACGCACGGCCGCATGCTCCGGCGTCTCCCCCGGATCCACGATTCCGCCCGGAATCTCCCACTGCCACGAGCTGACCGGATAACGGTACTCTTTCAGAAGTGCAATTTTTTCCTTATAGAAAGTCAGAATGCAGACGCCTTCCCGGATCTCTGTGTAATAAAACGGCTGGAGATGGCCGCCCACCGATACCAGATCCTTCACCACCGTGAACCGCGCGTTTTCTGACCGCTCCGTGCTGATTCTCCTGAACTCACAATCTTCCATTTCCGCGTCTCCCTCCCGCCTGACCGGACCGGGTCCTGCGCATACTCTGGATATTGTATCACAGATCTTTTATTTGTGAAATCCGGATTTATATGATACGATTGATTCACTTGTCATAGAAAAAATCAGGGAGAAAACGATGGAAAATCAGAAAACAGAAAAGAAAGAAGAGAGAATTCCGCGCACACTCGGTGCCGCAGAGATCGCGGAAATTCTGCCGCACCGCTACCCCTTCGCGCTCGTCGACCGCATCACGGATTACGAGCCCGGAAAATGGGCCGAGGGAATTAAATGTGTCACGATCAACGAGCCGTTTTTTCAGGGGCATTTTCCGGGGCATCCTGTGATGCCCGGCGTACTCCTTCTGGAGGCGCTGGCGCAGACCGGAGCGGTGGCCGCGCTCTCGCTGCCGGAAAACAAGGGAAAGCTCGCGCTGTTCGGAGGTGTGAAGAACGCGCGTTTCAAGCGCCAGGTCGTTCCCGGCGATGTAGTGGAGCTCTCCTGCGAGCTCGTCGAACAAAAAGGGCCGGTCGGAATCGGAAAGGGAACCGCCCGCGTCGACGGTCAGATCGCGGCGAAAGCCGAGCTGATCTTCGCGATCACGGACGATCAAAGTGCACGTCCGTGAAGGGTGAATGGAAAAGCGGCCTGACGGCCGGAATTCCGATTTTTCTGGGGTACCTGTCCGTGTCGTTCGGCATCGGAATTCTCGCGTCAAACTCCGGACTTTCCGTCGCCGAGGCGGTTTTCATGTCGGTAGCGAACCTGACCTCCGCCGGTCAGGTCGCGGGCATTGAGATCATCGCCGCCGGAGGATCGGTTCTCGAGATCATTGCGACGCAATTCGTGATCAATCTCCGGTACGCGCTGATGGCCCTGTCGCTCTCCCAGAAGGCGGACGATTCGCTCACGACCCCGAAGCGCCTCGCCCTGTCGTACGGAATCACCGACGAGATCTTCGCGCTCTGCGTCTCAAGAGACAAAGATGTAACCGCAGGCTACATGGGCGGCATCCTTGTGATCTCTACGATCGGCTGGACGCTGGGAACATTTCTGGGCGCCGCTGCCGGCAGAATTCTTCCATCTTCGCTCACGGACGCGATGGGAATCATGCTCTACGGCATGTTCATCGCGATCTTTCTGCCCGCCGCGAAACGGGACCGGCACGTCTGCGTCGTCGTCGCCGCAGCGTCGCTGCTCTCCTGCCTGTTCTATTATGTCATCCGATCCGTCTCCGGCGGTTTTTCGGTGATCATCTGCGCTCTGGCCGCGTCGTTTCTCGGCGCGCTGCTCTTTCCGGTCGCGGAAGATGACCCGGATGATGAGCGGGATTCTGTTGGCGGAAACGCTCCGGGCGAATGGAGCAGCACGGACGATGAAAAAGATGGAAAAAAGGAGGCGCCATGAGCCGAGCGGTCTTCTACATCATTACAATGGCCGTCGTGACCTACCTGATCCGCATGCTGCCCTTTACGCTCGTGCGGAAAAAAATAAAATCCCGGTTCTTCCGGAGTCTGATGTACTACATCCCGTACGCGGTACTCAGCGCGATGACGATCCCCGCCATCTTCCGTTCGACCGGAAGCCTCGCGACGGCGCTTGCCGGAACAGCAGCTGCCCTCGTCACCGGATGGCTGGATCTCCCGCTCATCGCGGTGGCTCTCGCAGCGGCAGGAGCCGCGTTCGCAACGGGACTGATTCTGTAAACGGTCAGGAGGCATATCGTGAACTATCGCAGTTTTTCAGATTATGCGGCGGAGACATTCGGAACGAAGGTCTACCGCCTTTCTCTTTCCTCGGGCTGTACCTGTCCGAACCGGGACGGCACCATCGGAAGCGGCGGCTGCACATTCTGCTCCGCCGGCGGATCCGGCGATTTCGCCGCCCCGTTTCTTCCGATCGACGAACAGATCCGACGCGCAAAGCTTTTGGTTGACCCGAAATTTCCAGCCTCCGTGCCTGCGGATCAGCGCCGCTACGTCGGATATTTTCAGTCTTATACGAATACCTACGGGGACCCGGACCGTCTTCTGAATCTCTTCCGCGAAACAGCCGTGCAACCGGAAATCGCCGCGCTCTCAATTGCCACGCGGCCGGACTGTCTTCCGGATGAAATTCTGGACGGACTGGAAGCGCTGAACAAAGAAAAACCGGTCTGGATCGAGCTCGGTCTGCAGACGATCCACGAAAAAACGGCAGAGCGCATCCGGCGCGGCTACCGCCTCCCGGTTTTTGAGGACGCGTACCGCCGCATCACAGCGCGCGGCATTTCCGTCATTGTCCACGTGATCCTCGGCCTTCCGGGCGAAACAAGGGAGGACATGCTCGAAACCGTCCGCTATCTCTCCGGCCTTTCTCCCGTGCCATCCGGCGTCAAGCTGCAGCTTCTGCATATTCTGAAAGGGACAGCGCTCGCGCGGGAATACGCGCAGCACCCCTTTCCGGTCATGACGCTGCCGGAGTACGCCTCCCTCGCTGCGGACTGCATCGCGCTGCTTCCGGAAGAGACCGTCATCCACCGCATCACGGGCGACGGGCCGAAACGCCTCCTCATCGCGCCGCTCTGGAGCGCGGATAAGAAGCGGGTGCTGAACACCCTGTGGCGGGTGATCGCGGAGGATCCGCGGCAACGGATCCGGCGGAATCCTTCCTCCGCAGAGAAACCGGCTCACGGATCACTGACTCCCGGATCATAATAAAACCGGATGGAATCTTCCCCTGGAACGCATCTACAGGGAAAATTCCATCCGGTTCATTTTTATATCAGTCCGCTGTGTCGATCAGTTCCTGCGAATGTTCGCGGTTCATGGTCCGGCACATCTCAACCAGCTTTTCAAGCGGAACGCCGTGAAGCTGCTGCTTCTGGCCGCGGACGGTGATCGAAACGGTTCCGTCCTCCGCCTCTTTCGATCCCACAACAACGATGTAAGGATCCTTGAAGGTCTTGAACACCTTGATTTTCTCGTTCATATTCTTGTCCGCGTAATCGACCTCGGTGCGGATGCCCGCGGCGGTCAGCGCGTCGACGACCTTCTTCGCGTACTCGTTGTGCTCCGGACGGATCGGAACGACGCCGACCTGATACGGGCTGAGCCAGAACGGAAAGGCCGCCTTGTAGTTCTCGATCAGAATTCCGATGAACCGTTCCATCGATCCGAAAATCGCGCGGTGGATCATCACCGGCTGCCGGACGGTTCCGTCCTGCGCCGCGTACTTCATGTTGAAGTTCAGCGGAAGCTGGAAGTCCAGCTGAATTGTGCCCATCTGCCACTCTCTTCCGAGCGCGTCCTTCATCTTGAGGTCGATCTTCGGGCCGTAGAAGGCGCCGTCTCCCTCGTTGATCTCATAATTGCCCGGGCCGTACACATCGTCCAGAATCTCCTTCAGATCCTGCTC
>ONLT01000079.1 GCA_900318755.1 uncultured Eubacteriales bacterium | reverse complement strand
TACGGGTTCGTGACAACCGAAGTGATCTGATTCTTCAGGCGCCTCGCCCTGGAATAATCCCTGACTTCCTCTTTCATTTGATTCGTCCCTCCCTGCTTCTGTTCTGATTGCGTTTTCTGATCTCCGGAACGATTTCCGAAAGCTCCCGGATCCGGACGTCCGGACGGTACCCCGTTTCGAGGTATTTCTCATCTTTTCCGTACGTCAGCGGATTGTCGATCTGGATCATCAGTTTCCACCCCGCTTTTCTTGTGCCGATGACATCGCGGGAAATCGTATCGCCCACGTACGCCGCTTCCTCTTTGCTGACGCGCATAATGCGGAGTGCCTCATCAAAAATCGCCGGATCCGGCTTGCGGACGCCGAAGACGCTGCTCAGCACCAGCGTCTCAAAATATCCTTCTACGCCGTATTCCCGCAGAATCCGCGGAACGAACGTCCGGCTCATGATGTTCGAGATCACGCCGAGCCGCAGCCCGTCCTGCCGGAGCGCCTGCAGCGTCTGTGCGAGCCCCGGCCGTTCTGTGATGCGCCTGCGGTACCGGTCATATTGGTAACACAGCTCCTCGCCGTGTCCGTCAACCTTCTCCCCGCAGCCCGGATAATCCCGAAGCATGAACTCCTTCCAGATCGTGTCGGGCGGCAGCTCGGTCAGGGTTTTCTCCGCATAATCCTTGTATGCCCGGGCTCCTTTGCCGACATGCTCCAGCAGCTTCTCCGGCGCGTCCTCCGTCCGGATGCCGAGACGGCTCAGGCTCTCCCGAAGCATCTGCGCGTACGTCCGGTCCCATTCCGGCGAAGCCTGCTGTGTGTGCACCGTCCCTCCGATATCAAAAAACACCGCTCTGATCATCGTCCGATCCCTTTCGAAAATTTCCGCAACTGATTCTGCAAACGTTTCCGTCTGTAAAAATGGTAACACCGGCCGCTGCAGCGTGTCAATCATCGAAATATTTTTCTATTTTTTTGTCATTATTCCCGGTTTTAATTGTGCAAACTGCATGGTTGAATTTGTTTCTGATATACAGTATAGTTTATTTGTTGAAAACGTTTTCATCCTTTTGCGGCTGGGCATCTCTCAAATTTGCGTAAATTACTTGTGGGCCCCCGCCGAATGAACTATCATAAATTCCGGAAAGGAGCGCACAATTATTGTATGGGAAATATTACGATCAAAGACATCGCAAAAATCGCAGGCGTGAGTTACTCAACCGTTTCCCGCGCGCTGAGCGGCGCCCCCGGAATCAGCAGCGCCACGCGCGAACGGATCATTAAGATCTGCGATGAGAAAGGATACCGGGCGAACGCGCTCGCGCGCAGCCTGATCAACAAAAAAACGAACGTGCTGGGCCTGATCGTTCCGGAAGTGACGAACCCCTTTTATTCCGAGCTGTCTCTGGAAATTGAGACGTACGCGAGAAAACTCGGGTATAACATCATGCTCTGCAACAGCCTGAACGATCACGCCAGGACCGAGGAGCTGTTTAATTTTCTTCTGAGCCACCGCGTCGACGGGATTCTGCACGCCAGCTCCCGCATTTATTCGGCCGACATGCTGAAGAACTACAGCTCGTCCATCCCGTTTATCCTGATCGGCACGGCGCCCGCAGAGTGCAATTCCATCCTCAACACGATCAGCACCGACAACTATGAGGGAGGAAGGATCGCGGCGAAATACCTGCTGTCGCTGGGCCACCGGGACATTTTTTATATGGGCTACCGCGAGGGAAGCACCTCGCACCAGCTGCGCCTGCTGGGATTTAATTCGGTCATGGAAGAGGCGGGTCTGAAGCCGGTGATTCTTGAAAATCCGTCGAACGGCTCATCGATCGCAAAGGGATACGAGCTGTGCCGGCCGGTCTTTTCGAAGCCCTTCCGGCAGACGGCCATGTTCGCCGCCACCGACTCGATGGCGCTGGGGGCGATGAAGGCGGCCGGGGAGTATCACATCTCGATTCCCGGCGATCTCTCGCTGCTCAGCTACGACAACACCATCTTCTCTTCTCTTCCGCGGATTTCCCTATCCACGGTGGATCAGAGAAAGCAGCTGCTTGCCCGCGCGGCGGTCGACCTGATGATGCAGCTCCTCGGGCATCCGTTCAACGACCAGCATATGCATCAGCTGATCCGGCCGTCCCTTGTCATCCGGAATTCCTGCCGGGAACTGACGTCAGAGGGCGGCTGAACCGCATACGGAGGGATTTGCAAATGTACCGGATCGAAACGCACCTTCACACCGCCTACGTGTCCCACTGCGGATGGCTCGGCGCCCAGGCGCTCATCCGCATGTACGCCGCCGGCGGATATTCGGCGATCTGTGTGACCGACCATTACAACCGGGATACCTTTGACTACCTGGAGACGGATCTGTCCGCTCCCGGCAGCCGGGCGGACGAGTTCCTTCTGGGCTTCCGCCGGCTTCAGCGGGAGGCGGAGCGATACGGAATTCTTGTCTACGAAGGAGCCGAACTCCGCTTTGACGGATCCGACAACGACTACCTGCTGTACGGATTTCACCGCAGCCTGATCGCCGATCCCGATCCGATCATGCGGGGCGGCCTCGCGAAATTTTCCGAACGGTGCCGGGCGGACGGCGCTCTTCTGATCCAGGCCCACCCGTTCCGCGAAAAATGCACCCCCGCGCCGGCCGAATATATCGACGGCGTAGAGGTGCAAAATACAAATCCGCGGCACGACAGCCGGGACAGCCTCGCCCTTTCCTACGCGAAAAAGCATCATCTTCTCATGACGGCAGGTTCAGACTGCCACCGGCCGGGCGACGAGTGCCGAAGCGGCATTCTTTCCGACACGCTCCCGAAAGACGGCTTTGAATTTGCCCGGCTGATCCGTTCCGGTAATTACCGCCTGATCCGGCCCTGATCCGGATCCGTCAGCGCTCGCCGAGCTTCAGATTCGGCACCGCGTTTAAATCCCAGCCGCTGCGCGTCCCCTTTTGGTACTCGTAATATGCGGCACAGCCGATCATGGCGGCGTTGTCCGTGCACAGAACCGGCGACGGGTAATAGAAATCAATTCCGTTTTCGGCGCACGCCTGCTTCATCGCCGCGCGGAGCGCCGAGTTGGACGCGACGCCTCCGGCGATCGCGAATTTTTTTATGTTCCGGTCACGGGCCGCCTGCATCGCGTTCGACACGAGCACATCGACGACTGCCTGCTGGAACGAAGCGGCGACGTCCGCCTGAACGTACTTCTCCCCCTTCATATCGCACTGATTCAGGTAATTCAGAACCGCGGATTTCAGGCCGCTGAAACTGAAGTCATACGGCGCATCCTCGATATGCGCCCGCGGAAATTCAATCGCGCGGGGATTTCCCTGCTTCGAGACCCGGTCGATTTTCGGACCGCCCGGATATCCCAGACCGATCGCGCGGGCCACCTTGTCAAATGCCTCGCCCGCCGCGTCGTCCCGCGTTCTCCCGAGAATCTCAAACTCCCCGTAATCCTTCACAATAACCAGGTGCGTGTGTCCTCCGGAGATGATCTCGCAGAGAAACGGAGGCTCCAACTCCGGGTGTTCGATGTAATTGGCCGAGACGTGGCCCTCGATGTGATGCACGCCGATGAGAGGCTTTTTCGCCGCGTACGCGATGGCCTTCGCCTCCGCAACCCCGACGAGCAGCGCGCCCACGAGCCCCGGTCCGTATGTCACGCCGACCGCGGTGATATCCTCAAGGGTCACCTTAGCCTCCTCCAGCGCCATCGTCACAACCTGATTGATTTTTTCGATATGCTTTCTGGACGCAATCTCCGGCACGACCCCGCCGAACAGCGTGTGCAGGTCGATCTGCGACGAAATAATATTCGAAAGAACCATCCGGCCGTTCCGGACGACGGAGGCCGCCGTCTCGTCGCACGAGCTTTCAATCGCCAGTATCGTTACGTCTTCCATTATTCCTCCTCAAAATTAAGCTCCGCGGACATCCCGTCCTTCCCGACGTGCGCCGCCGGAAAAATCTCCCGCAGCTCCTTTTCATACTGCTTCGGCCGCGTCATCGACGGAGAGAAATGGGTGAGCCACAGCTCCCCCGGATTCGTCTCCGCGGCAATTTGCGCCGCCTCCTGCATCGTCATGTGGCGGTGCTCCACCGCCTTCTTGTGCTTGTCCGGCTCCCCGTACATTCCCTCGCAGACCAGGAGATCCGACCCGGCCGCATGTTTCCGGATCGAATCCGCCGGGCGCGTATCCGTCGTATACGTCACCTTCAGACCTTTCCGGTCCGGTCCCAGCACCATGTCGGGCGTCAGAACGCGCCCGCCGTCCTCGATCGTCTGCCCCTTCTGAAGGGGATTCCAGTACTTCAGCGGAATGTTCTGCGCCTTCGCGCGCTCCGCGTCAAATTTTCCGCTCCTCGGAATCTCAATCGTATAACCGTAGCAAACCATGTTGTGCCGCACGCGGAAGGCGGTCAGCCGACAGCCGTTGATGAGAAATGTCTGCTCGCTCTCCGTGATCTCCTGAAACCGGATCTCAAAGGGCAGCTCCGGCGCGATCACCCGCAGCCCACCGACGATGCGCGGCAGGCCCTTCGGTCCGATGATCGTCAGCGGATCCGTCCGCTCCGCGTTCGCCATCGCCAGGAGGATCCCCGGAAGCCCACTGATGTGATCCGCATGAAAATGCGTGAAGCAGATCGTATCGATCGGCTTGAAGGTCCATCCCTTCTCCTTGATGGCGACCTGCGTTCCCTCGCCGCAGTCGATGAGAAGGCTGCTCCCGTTGTAGCGCGTCATCAGCGACGTCAGCCACCGTCCGGGAAGCGGCATCATGCCCCCTGTTCCAAGTAAACATACATCCAGCATACATTTTTCCTCAAATAAACTCGTTCGGATAATCGTAAGACAGTATATCATGTTGCGGTTCAAATGAAAACAAACGACTTTTCACAAAATAGATCGCACACAACTATTGACATCCGGAAATGGAATGCTATAATTGCCTTAATCGATAATTAGCACTCGTATTAGCTGAGTGCTGACAGATCGATGGATGAAACAGCAATTTACCGTACAATTTATTGATAAGGTGGTTATACAGGGAGTGGAAGAGATGAATCAAAACATCAATATGATTATACCGATTTATGATACTGTCATCCTCCCCGACGTGGATTATCAGCTCGGGGTGGGGGATCTCACGGAGGAGGAGAAGAGCCGCATTAAAATCGACGGCAACAAAACTATTCTTCTTCCGATGAAAGACGGAAAGGAACCGAAGGACCTTACCCTCGATGATTTCTACGGTCTCGGCGTGCTCGCCGATATCATCGAGATTCAGGAGGGAAACAACGGCACGCGGCTTCACGTGAGCACCCGCGAAAAGGTGCTTGTGACCGATCTCCACGCGACCGGCGAGCTGCTGGAGGGCACATGGGTTCCCAAAGAGGAGATCGTCGATATCACCCGGGAGGGCGAGGCGGAGCTTCTCGAAAACCTGAAGAAGACGGCACTGGAAATTTCAACCCACATTCAGGGCGGAGCGCTAGCGCAGGGATACATCAAGAACTGCAGCTCCATCACGGAATTCGCGGCGATGTTCTGCCAGTTCTTCGGCATGACGCCCGACGAAAAATACGAGCTTCTGAAGACGGATTCTCTGAAGGAGCGCGGTATGCTCGTTCGTGACGCGCTGATGAAATTCAAGGGCACGATCGATCTGCAGATCGACCTGAACAAGCGCTACAACGACGGCGAAGGCAATCTGTATAAGAAAGCGGCGATTCAGAAACAGATCGGCATGCTCCAGAAAGAGCTCGACGACATGGATCCGGAATCCGCCTCCGAAGAGGATGAATACCGCAAAAAGATCGAGGAATCCGGGATGCCGGAGGAGGCAAAGAAGGAAGTGGAGCGCGTGCTGAAGCGCTACATGGAATCCCAGCCGAACGATCCGGAGCGGAATTCGATGGAAAATTACCTCGATTTCGTCACCGCGCTGAAATGGAAGGTGGAAAAGAGCGACCCGGTCGATCTCACCCGCGCGAAAAAGGTGCTGGACCGGGACCATTACGGCCTGGAGAAAATCAAGGAGCGGATTCTGCAGCAGATCGCCGTCATGACGCTGAAAAAAGAGCAGGGCGGATCGATCATCCTGCTGGTCGGCGCCCCCGGCACCGGCAAAACGAGTCTCGGCAAGAGCATCGCCGAGGCGCTGAACCGGAAATACGTCCGCGTCAGCCTCGGCGGAATCCGCGATGAGGCGGAGATCCGCGGCCACCGGCGCACATACGTCGGCGCGATGCCGGGCCGCATCATGGAGGGCATCAAGCGCTCCGGCGCGATGAACCCGGTCGTTGTGCTCGATGAGGTCGACAAGCTGATCCGCGGATTCGACGGCGACCCGTCCTCCGCGCTGCTGGAGGTGCTCGATCCGGAGCAGAACAATACGTTTACGGATCATTACATGAACATCCCGTACGATCTGTCGAACGTATTCTTCATCTGCACGGCGAACACGACCGATACGATCCCGCAGCCGCTGCTGGACCGCATGGAGGTCATCCAGCTGCCCGGCTACTCGCCCATCGAGAAGCTGCAGATCGCGAAGCGTCATCTGCTGCCGCGGGCGATGGAGGACGCCGGCATCGACAAATCGCAGCTGCACGTGACCGACGGCGCGTTTAAGCGGATCATCAGCGAATATACGATGGAGTCCGGAGTCCGCGGGCTGAAAAAACAGCTCGACGTGCTCTGCCGCAAAACTGCGGCGGAAATCGTGTCGGAATCCGCTTCGGAGAAGAATACGGCAGAAAACGCGGCGAATTCCGCTTCGGAGAAGAATGCCGAAAAATCACCGGCGCCGTTCTGCGTCAGTGTTACGGAGCGCGATGTTCCGAAATTTCTCGGAAACAAAGCGATTCTGCACGACCGGATCCTGAAAAAGTGCCCTCCGGGCGTCGTCACCGGACTGGCGTGGACGCAGGCAGGCGGCGAAATTCTCTTCATCGAGACAACCGCCATGCGCGGAAGCGGCCAGATGATCATCACCGGACAGCTCGGCGATGTGATGAAGGAGTCCGCAACGATCGCGCTCTCCCTCGTGAAATCGATGTACGTGTCGGACGACTTTGATTTCAAGTCCAGCGACATTCACATCCACGTTCCCGAGGGCGCCGTTCCGAAAGACGGACCGTCCGCGGGCGTGACGATGTTCACCGCCCTTGTATCCCTGGTGACCGGCACCTCTGTCAGCCCGGATCTCGCCATGACCGGCGAGATTTCCCTGCGCGGTCAGGTGCTGCCGATCGGCGGACTGCCGGAGAAGCTGATGGCGGCGCAGCGCGCCGGCGTGAAGAAGGTGCTGATTCCGAAGGAAAATGTGCGTGATCTGGAAGATGTTCCGGAAGAGATCCGCAAAAACCTCGAGATTGTTCCGGTTGAGACCGTCCGGGAGGTCATCGATCAGGCGCTTCACATCAAGCTGCCCGTAAACGTGAAGCCGGTCTTTCTGAAAAGTAAAAAATCATCCGGAAAAAAGGCATAAAGAGCAAAAAACCATCCGAAAAAAGGCATAAGAAAGCCGGGAGATTACAATGAGCAAAGGGGAGCGACAGGAAAAACGGATCCGGCCGGTCGCAAGGATCGAGTCGGATTTCCCGGAGAAATTCGGCATCCCGCGCCAGAGCGGAATCGCAAAGACCATAGCGCGGATCCGCTTTGAGCCGGAATTCCGGAGCGCAGAAGCCATCCGCGCCCTCGACGCGTTCAGCTACATCTGGCTGATCTGGGGATTTTCCGGGAACGAGGACCGGGGATGGCACCCCACCGTGAGGCCGCCGCGCCTCGGCGGCAATGCGCGCGTGGGTGTCTTTGCGAGCCGCTCCCCCTTCCGTCCCAACGGCCTCGGCCTCTCCAGCGTGCGGCTGCTGCGCGTCGATTCCGACGCGGAGGCGGGGCCGCTCCTGATCGTGGAGGGCGCGGATCTGATGGACGGCACGCCGATCTATGACATCAAGCCGTACCTGCCTGACTTTGACCTGCACGAAGACGCGCGGGGCGGCTACACAGAAGACAACGCCTGGAGCCGTCTTGGCGTATCGGTTCCGGACGGCCTGATCGCCCGGATTCCTGAGGAAAAACGCCCCGGCCTGTATGACATTCTCGCGGAGGATCCGAGACCTTCCTACCAGAACGATCCGGAGCGGATCTACGGCCTCTGCTACGCGGGATACCAGGTGCGGTTTTCGGTCAGGGACCGGGTGCTGACGGTGCGGGAGATCCGACCGGAAGAAATGGGATAAGGAGTTTTTCATGAAATGGAACGCGAAACAGTATGAGCAGCAGTTTCAGTTTGTCCCGTCATACGGAGAAGAGCTCCTCGGTCTTCTGACCGTAAAGCCGGGGAGCCGCGTCATCGATCTCGGCTGCGGAAACGGCGCGCTGACCGGAAAACTGGCGGAGGCGGGATATGATGTAACCGGCGTCGACGCATCCCCGGAGATGCTGGCGCTCGCCAGGAAAAATCACCCCCGCATCTCCTTCATTCTGGCGGACGCCGCGTCTTACCGCCCCGATCACCCCGCGGACGCGGTATTTTCCAACGCGATGATGCACTGGGTGCCCAAAGCGCGTCAGGATACGCTTCTTCAGAACGTCGCCGCTTCTCTGCGGACGGGCGGAGAATTTGTATTCGAGATGGGCGGACGCGGCAACAACGCGCTGATTCACGGAACGCTCGGAGATCTTTTCAGAGAGCGCGGTCTTGAATACCGCATGCCTTTTTATTTCCCGTCGATCGGCGAATACACGCCGATGCTGGAGCGCGCCGGTATGGCGGCGGATTTTTCCGCGCAATTCCGGCGTCCGACGCCCCGGAAATCCGAACACGCCATCGTCGACTGGATTCTGATGTTTGACCGGGAGCCTTTCGGCGGCCTTCCGGAGGAGGAGATCCGCTCCATCGCCGCGGAAGCGGAGAAGCGTCTGAAAGACCGTCTTTTTCAGGACGGCGTCTGGTACCTGGATTACGTGCGTCTTCGAATGAAAGCGCGCCGCCGCCCGGATCCCTGATGAGGAGTCCGGCGCGGCAGCGCGCCTTTTTTCTGAAATTCTGTTTATTTCCTGTGAACTTTACATTTCCTGGGAAGCCGCCAGAGCCGCTACCGCTCCGTCCGCTGCGGCGGTCGTGAGCTGGCGGACCGTCTTCGTCCGGCAGTCGCCGGCCGTATAAATGCCGGCCGTTTTCGTGCGGCAGTCCTCCCCGGCTTCAATGTAGCCCCCGTCTGACAGCTCTACAAGATCGGAGAAGGCTTCATTGTCCGGCATCTGTCCGATCGCCACAAACAGCGCCGCCGCCGCAATGGCGCGGACCGCGCCTGTGTTTTTATCCGTCACCTCAACTCCTTCGACCTTTTCGTCTCCCAGAATCTTCGTGACGCGGCTGTTCATGACAAACTCCACATTGTCCATCGCAGCCAGCTTCTTCGCCGTTTCCTTCGATCCGCGGAACTCATCCCGCCTGTGGACGAGATACACCCGGCGGCAGTAATTCGCCAGAAACGCCGCGTCCTCCAGCGCCGTATTTCCGCCGCCCGCGACGACAACGTCCCTTCCGCGGAAAAACATACCGTCGCACGTTGCGCAGTAGGAGACGCCGCGGCCGATCAGTTCCTTCTCCCGGTCCAGACCGAGGGGACGGTTTTTCGCGCCCGTCGCCAGAATCACCGCCCGGGCCTCATAGTCCCCCTCCGCCGTGTGGACGATTTTCCGGTCCGGAAGGCTTTTCACCGACAGTACCCGCTCATATTTCAGCTCCGCGCCGAGATCTGCGGCCTGCTGATACAGCGCCGTCGCAAAATCAAAGCCGGACACATGGGCGAGCCCCGGATAATTCTCAATATCCGGCGTGTTGATAATCTGTCCGCCGTACGCGGACGATTCGAACAGGAGCACGCTCCTGCCCGCCCGTCTGGCGTAAATCGCGGCTGTGAGGCCGGCCGTTCCTGCTCCGACGATAATAACATCCGTCATAATCATCCCTCCAGGGCAAAGCGCCGGTCACGCTCCCACAAGATCCAGAATCTGATCCTTCCGGATCACGCCGACGGAGCGTCCCGCCTCCGCGCCGTTCTTGAACACAACGAGGGTCGGAATCGCGCTGACGCCGTATTTCACCGCCAGATCCCCCTCTTCATCGACGTTGATCTTGCCGACCTTGAACCGGTCGGTCTCATTGGCGACCTCGTCGACCGTCGGAGAAAGCATCTTGCACGGTCCGCACCATGATGCCCAGAAATCGATCAATACCGGAACATCGGATTTAAGAACTTCCTGCTCGAAATTTTCTTTTGTAATTTTAATTGCTGCCATAGCGAATCTCCTTTCGTCGTTCCTCTCTTATTTGTCTTGGTCGGATGGATGTTCATCCTGTTCCCCGGGGCGAATCTTCCCGAGAAGTTTGTAAAGAAGATGGTACAGCTGCTTCACCTCGTCGTCCGAGAGGTCCATGCACGCCCCCATCTTTTCAGGAACCGTGACTGCCTTTTCCTTCAGGGCCTCGCCCTTTTGCGTGATCCGGATGATCAGATTCCGCTCGTCGCGGTCGGAACGGTGCCGGCTGATAAAGCCTTTCGCCTCCAGCTTCTTCAGAAGCGGAGTCAGCGTACCGGAGTCCAGATAGAGACAGCGGCCCAGCTCTTTCACGTTCGTCCTCTTCTTGTCCCACATGATCATCATCGCGATGTACTGTGTATAGGTCAGATTCAGCTCATCGAGATACGGCTTGTACCTGCGCACGACCTCTTTGGCGCAGGCGTAAAGCGGAAAGCAGAGCTGATTCTCAATTTTCAGACAATCACAACCATCCATTTTCACAGTTCCTTTCTGTCGGGTTATGGGTCAATTATATTTTATGCAATCTGTTTTGTCAAGACACAATGCAAAATATGTGAACCGTTATAAATTGACAAGGCTCTTTCCGGGCGCTAAGATAACGGCAAAAAACAGGGACAGGAGAATCGATATGGAACACACCGGCGAGGGGACAGTCACTCCCGAAGAATGCATCAGAGCCGCTGAAGAATACATCAGAACCGCCGCGGATGATCCGGAGCGCCGCGCGGAAAGTGAAAAAAGCCTCCGAAAGCAGTTCAAAAAGAGCATTATGCGCAAATTCGTGCACGCGGTCAGCGATTATGAGCTGATCCAGCCGGGCGACCGGATCGCCGTCTGCATCTCCGGCGGCAAGGATTCCATGCTCATGGCAAAATGCTTTCAGGAACTGAGCCGCCGGAACAAAATCCCGTTTGAGACGGTTTTTCTCTGCATGAACCCGGGATACACTGACGTGACGATGGGCATGATCAAAGGCAACGCAAAGATCCTCGGAATTCCCCTCACGATCTTTAATTCACAGATATTCGACGCCGTCGACACAGTTGAAAAATCGCCGTGCTATCTCTGCGCGAGAATGCGCCGCGGCCACCTCTACGCGAAAGCGAAGGAGCTCGGATGCAATAAAATCGCCCTCGGCCACCACTTTGACGACGTGATTGAGACGACGCTGATGAGCATCCTCTTCAGCGGTCAGACCCAGACGATGATGCCGAAGCTTTGCAGCACGAATTTCGACGGCATGGAGCTGATCCGCCCGATGTATCTGATCCGCGAAAAGGAAATCATTCACTGGCGCGACTGCAATCGCCTTCAGTTCATCCGCTGCGCCTGCCACTTCACCGAACAGTACACAAACAGCGGCAACCGCACGGCGACCGGAGACACCCTCTCAAAACGGCTGGAGACGAAGGAACTGATCCGGGCGCTCGCAAAAACCAATCCGAATGTCGAAAACAACATCTTCCGGAGTATGGAAAACATCCGTCTGAACGCCGTGCTGGGGTGGAAGTATGACGGGGAGAAACACAGTTTTCTCGACCGCTACTGACCGGCATGGCAGACGCCTGCCAACCGGCGCGGCGGAACACCTGCCAACCGGTGCGGCGGTCTCTGTCTTACAGGTTAATTTCTCCTGTGAAGACGGTTGTGGCCGGCCCTGTCATATAGACCTGATTCGCGCCGCGGCACCACTCGATTTCCAGCTCGCCGCCCAGCAGCCTGACGGTGACGGGGCCCTCCCCGACCTTTTCGTTGAGGACCGATGCGACAGCCGCCGCGCAGGCGCCGGTTCCGCAGGCCAGCGTTTCTCCGCTTCCTCGTTCCCACACGCGCATCCGGATCGTATGCTCGTCGACCGGCTCGATAAACTCAGTGTTGACGCGGTCCGGGAACAGGGGATGATGCTCGAATTTCGGTCCGATCTGGTCCAGAAGCAGGTCGTCAATATGCTCCGTAAAGACAACCGCGTGCGGATTTCCCATGGAAACCGCGGTAAAATGCCACTCCTGCCCGTCGATCGTGATCGGCGTGTTTACCGCCTGAAGGCTTTTGACATCCACCGGAATCCGCGCCGTATCGAGGATCGCCTCGCCCATGTTGACGCGCGCGCGGGTTACTTTTCCGTTTTCGACGAACAGCTTCAGCTTCTTGATGCCGCTCTTCGTCTCCACCAGAATCTCGTCGCGGTCCGTCAGACCGTTGTCATAAACATACTTCCCGACGCAGCGGATTCCGTTTCCGCACATGGCCCCCTCCGAGCCGTCCGCGTTGTACATCCGCATCCGGAAATCCGCCTTTTCCGACGGGCAGATCAGAATCAGACCGTCCGATCCGATGCCGAAGTGGCGGTCGCTGACGATTTCGGCGACCCGTCCGGGATCCTCAACCGTTTCCTCAAAGCAGTTCACATATACGTAATCGTTGCCGCATCCGTGCATTTTCGTAAATTTCATCACAATCACCTCTTTCCGGTCGTTTTCAGCCGGATATAAATCTGCTGCTGTCCGTTGCCCTCCGAGATCTTTCGGATCTCATAATCGCCCAGGGAGCGGATGAAGGGGGTAAATTTCGAATACCCGTAGTTCCGCACGTCGAAATCCGGCAGGCGCTTTGAGAGCTGGTCCCCGAGCTTTCCGGAAAAAATCCAGTCGTCCTCGTCGGAAAACTGCTCGATGATCGAATTGATCGTCCGCTTGATCTTCCGGAGCTCTTTCTGACGGCCCTTTTTCTTGTGGTCGCTGTTGCGGCACTTCTGCGGCTGTTCGCCGCCGGATTTCGCACCGGACCCGCCTGAAGGAGTGCGGTCCGCTTCCGCGTCCTCCGCCGCATCCGCCGCGTCCTCTTCCTCCTCAAGCGCCGCCTCCTGCTGGCGCTGCTCGTAGAGCAGATCCAGATATTTAAACTGATTGCACGCTGAGATGAATGCCGGCGGCGTCTTGCTTTCGCCCATGCCGATCACCTGCTTGCCCGCCTCGCGGATCCGCGCCGCGAGCCGCGTAAAATCACTGTCGGACGAGACGAGACAGAAGCCGTCGACCGTGCCTGAATACAATATATCCATAGCGTCGATGATCATCGCCGAATCCGTCGCGTTTTTTCCGGTCGTGTAGCTGTACTGCTGCATCGGAATCACCGAGTTGTCCAAAAGAACGCTCTTCCAGGACGCCATGCGCTGGCTTGTCCAGTCCCCGTAAATTCGTTTATACGTCGCGATTCCGTTGCTCGCGGTCTCATCAAGAATAATCTTGATGTACTTATCCGAGATATTGTCCGCGTCAATCAGAACCGCAAACCGCAGTTCATTATCCATAGATCATTCCTTCCGTTCATCCTCCGCGAGAATTTCGTCAAGGGCAGAGAAGAGCGCTTCCATCTGCTCCCTCGTTCCGACGGTCACGCGGAGATAGTTGTCGATGCGCGGCTGATCGAAGTAGCGCACGAAGATGTTTCTCTCCCGCAGCTTCGCGAACAGATCGCGGGCCGCGGCGCTCCCGTGCCGCACAAAAATAAAATTCGCCTTTGAGTCCGCGAAGGAAAATCCCCGCTTCCGGAATTCCGTCTTCGCCCACTCGCGGGTCCCGATAATTTTCGCGCAGGTCTCTTTGAAGTACGCGTCGTCCGCCACCGCCGCCGCGCCCGCCTCGATCGACGGACGGTTCATCGTATAGGAGTTGAACGAGTACTTCATGTCCGAAAGATATTTGATCAGCTTCTCACTGCCGATCGCGAAGCCGATGCGCATGCCGGCCATCTGGCGCGACTTCGAGAACGTCTGCACGACGAGCAGATTCTCGTACTTCTCAGTCAGGGGAAGCACCGACTCGCCGCCGAAATCAATGTAGGCTTCATCCACGATCACGACCGTATCCTGATTTTCCCGGACGATCTGTTCCACCTGTTCCGCCGGAAGTGCGACGCCGGTCGGCGCGTTCGGGTTCGGAAAAATTATGCCGCCGCAGTCGGCTGCGTAATCCGCGGGATCAATTTCAAAAGATTCCGTCAGCGGAACCCTGTGGTACGGAACCCGGAACGCCTCCGCCCAGACCTCGTAGAAGGAGTAACTGATATCCGGAAAGAGAATCGGTTTCTCCGAGTTGAAAAATGTCAGGAAAGACATCGCGATCACATCGTCCGATCCGACACCGACGAAGACCCGCGACGGCTTCACGCCGTAATAATCCGCGATCGCGCCCACCAGCTTCGAGGCGGTCGGATCCGGGTAGAGACGGAGCGTGTCCGCCTCCGTATTTTTCAGCGCCTCCGTGACTCCGGGCGCCGGCGGATACGGATTTTCATTCGTATTCAGTTTGACGACATTCTGCGTCTTCGGCTGTTCGCCGGGCGTGTACGGCGTCACCTTCCTGATCTGATCTTCAAAAGAGCCCATGCTGTTCCTCACTTTCCGGTGTGTCATCCGATTGCTTTATTAATCATATCATTTTTCAACGTTTTCGCAACGATGTGTCCTGCGGAGAATCCGCTGGATCAGATATCCGCCGATGATCAGAGCGAATCCGCCGAGGTCGGTGACCAGTCCCGGAACAACCAGAAGCAGACCGCCCGCCGCGAAAATAATCCGGACCGCCGGATTCATGCGGCCCCGGAGATACCCCTCCAGCGCCGCCGCAACGGCGAAGATCCCGACGAAGGCGGTGACCGCAGCCTGAGCGATCTCCCCCGCGCCGGCGTCAACAAGGATCAGCGCCGGGTTGTAGCAGATGACATAGGGCACGATGAACGCCGCAATGGCCAGCTTCGAGGCGATAAACGCGGTTTTCATCGGATTCGCCTTCGCGATCGCCGCACCGGCGTACGCAGCCAGCGCCACCGGCGGCGTGATATCCGACACGATGCCGAAGTAGAAAACGAAGAAGTGCGCCGCGATGGCCGGAACACCCATGCGGATCAGAATCGGCGCGCAGGTCGCGGCCATGATGCAGTACGTCGCTGTGGTCGGAACGCCCATTCCCAGAACGATGCTGCAGAGCATCGTCAGCACGAGCGCGATGATCAGATGCTGCCCGGACACGGAGACGATGGCGTTGATCATCTCATTGGCGAGTCCCGTCATCGTGATGGATCCCGAGATCACCCCGGCGACGCCGCAGGCCGCCGCGACGGTGATGGTTCCTCTGCCGCCCGCCTCCAGCGCGTCGAAGAATTTCGTCGGCGTGATGCGGTTTTCCCTCTTGAAGAGGCTGACGATGATCGCCAGCACGATCGCGAAGCTCGCCGCCCGCTGCATCGTCATATAGTTTCCGGAAACCCAGACCACCAGCATAACCAGCGGAATCAGAAGGTAGAGATCCCGGACCAGGCTTCGGAATTTCGGGATCCGGTCCTGCGGGATTCCCGCGATGTGGTTCTTTTTCGCCTCAAGGTGGACCGAGATGAAGATTCCCGCGAAGTACAGGATCGCCGGCAGAACGGCCCGTCCGATGATGTCCGAGTACGGGACGCCCAGAAAGTCCGCCATCAGAAACGCTGCGGCGCCCATGATCGGCGGCATGATCTGCCCGCCCGTCGAGGAAGCCGCCTCGACCGCGCCGGCGAATTCCGGACGGTATCCGGTCTTCTTCATCATCGGGATCGTGACCGATCCGGTCGTCACCGTATTGCCCACGGAGGATCCGGAAACCATCCCGCAGAGCGCCGAGGAAATCACCGACACCTTCGCGGGACCGCCCGCGTACTTCCCGGCGATTCCGTTCGCGAGATCGATAAAGAACGCGGAAATCCCGGTCCGCTCAAGGAAAGCGCCGAAGATGATAAATACAACGATGTACTTCGAGCACACGTTAACCGGCGTCGAGAAAATTCCCTCCTTCGTGTAAAAGATGTTCCGCACGAAATACCGGACGCGGCCGGCAAAGGACGGGTTTGTCAGGCCGAATCCCAGTGCGTAAACAATGAAAAACAGCGCGACGATCAGAATCGGCAGACCGACGCACCGCCGCGTGATCTCCATCAGCGCGAGGATGCCGATCGCGCCGATCACGATCTGGTACGTCTGAAATTTCGTTCCCTGCTGGATGATCTGATTGGCGGAAAACGTGAAGTACAGAAACGCGCCCGCGCCGGCGATCATCATCACCACATCGTACCAGGGCATATAATTCGGCCGGAGATCATTCTTCCGCGCCGGAAATATGAGAAATCCCATGACGATGACAAACGCGAGGAACGACGTCAGCCGGATCTCCTCCAGAAACGTCGCGAACAGCGTCACGTAGATGCACCAGATGGAAAAGGCCACGATGATACAGCGCACGGCCTTCCCCGGAACGCCGGTCCAGACGCGCTGATTCGACTCGCGGTCATATTTTTTCATGACCGCTTCCACGTCGGCCGCCGCTTGACTGGCTTCGCTCTGACCCGCTTCGCTCTGAACATCTTCGCTCTGACCCGCTCCGCCCTTCGCATCTCCGCTCCTGCCGGCTTCGCCCCGGGAGAGGTCAGCCGATGTATTTTTTCTCTCTTCTTCCATGCTCACTTCTCCCCCTTATCCTCTGTGCTGACGGTGATGCCGTGTTCCCGGTAATACCGCGCCGCGCCTTCGTGAAACGGCGCTTCCATTCCCGCCGTGGCCGTTTTCAGGCTCAGTTCTTTTCCCTTTGCGTTCTCCTTCGCGATATCGGCGGCGTGGTCAAACAGCGCCGCTGTTAGATCGTAGACCGTATCCTCATCAAGGGCGGCGGAGACCAGAACCGTCGCGGTGACCGCGATCGTCTGAACCGGTTTGTTCTGGCCCGGATAGGTATCCTGCGGGATCTCATAGGATGTGTAATACGGGCAGTCCGCGAGAATTTTGTCGCGAAGCGCCCCGTCGATATTGACCAGACGGACGCCGTTCGTCGTTGCGAGCTCCGTGATCGCCGACGTCGGCGGCCCCGCTACAATGAAGGCCGCGTCGACCTTGCCGTCCTTCAGGGATTCCTTGGAATCCTCGAAGCTCTGGTACTGGGGTCTGATCTCGTCGAGCGAAATTCCCGCACTGTTCAGAACGTCGAGCGCGTTGAAATAGACGCCCGATCCTGCCTCGCCGATGGAGACGCTCTTCCCCTTCAGATCGTCGACGGAATCGATGCGGTCATCCATCGTAAGCAGCTGAACCGTCTCGGCGTACAGTCCGCCGAGCACGCGGAAATCATGGGTCGGGCCGTCCTTCTCAAAGGATTTCGTCCCGTTCCACGCATAGGCGAGAACATCCGACTGGCAAAAGCCCAGCTGAAAATCTCCGTCCTGAATGGACTGGATGTTGACCTTCGAGCCGCCGGTCGAAACCGCCGTAACCTTTGCATCGGAATTGTTTGTCATATACTGGGCGAGGATCCCGCCGTACGAATAATACGTGCCGGCTGTTCCTCCCGTTCCGAACATCATCCGCTTCTTGCCGCTGCAGCCCGCGAGCGCAGCGCACGGCAGCACCGCCGCCAGAAGAAGCGCGATGGTTCTCCTCCATCGCTTCATCACTGGTTCCTCCTCATATCATCAATCCGAAGTTTTAGTTATCATTCTAACATAGATACAACACCTTCTAAACAATTTATGATACTATAATCATAACAAATTTGCTACTTTGTTTCGGAAAGCGAGGATAGGATTATGAGTGAAATCAGGACCGGTCCGATCATCACCATCAGCCGCCAGTACGGGGCGGGCGGAAGAACCGTCGCAAAAGGGCTCTCCGGGCGCCTGAATCTTCCGTGGTACGACCGTGACTTTGTGAAAAAAACCGCCGAGAAGAGCGGCTACACCGAGGAAGAGGTGACCCGCGCGGGCGAGGAGATCAGCCACGCGGGAAGCGTCATGAACAATTTTCTGAACAACATCGCGTCTTACATCAGCTCCTACGACGCGATCAACGAGGCGGAGAAGAAGGTTATCCTCGATCTGTCAAAAAGTCCGTGCATCATCGTCGGACGGTGCGCGAATATCATTCTCCGGCGCGGGGGAATCCCGTCCTTTGACATTTTCCTTGTGGGCGACGAAGCCTTCCGCCTCGCGCGAACGAAGGAGCTGGGCGAGTCCGGCGGGATGGACCCGAAAAAATACATGGACGAGCGCGACCGGATGCGCGAGACGTATTACCGTCACTACACCGGCCACGAGATCGGCGACTACCGGGATTACGATATGATCATCAACACCGCGAAGGTTTCCCCGGAGGAGTGCGTCGATCACCTCGCCGCCGTCCTTGGGAAATTTTATTCGTGATCTCCGAAGAAAAGGGGGCTGACGCATCCTGCGCCGGCCCCCCTTTTTTGATCGCATGCGTGACCCGCTGTCTTCCGCTGATCGCATGCGTGATCCGCTGTCTTCTGCTGATCAAATGCGCAGTCAGTCGTCCTCGCTGATCGCGTCGGTCTCGATCAGGAACTTGACCGAACTGTCGGTCCCGTCCGCTTTTCCGCTGAAGTTCGTGTAGGAGGCGTCGTCTGATTTAAGCGCCTTGACACGGTTCATCAGATCCTTGAGATCCCCGTCGAAGAAGTCCGCGATCTTCTGGATCGCCTCTTCGTCGAACTCCTTCATGCCTGTGTTCAGCTCGCCCGCGCCGCTTGCCAGCTGGTTCAGTCCGGACTGCACCTGGCCGCTGCCGCTTTGAAGCTGCGCCGCCCCGGAATCAAGCGTCCGGACGCCGCTGACCAGAGTGCCCGCGCCGCCGGTCAGCGAAGATGCGGAACGCTTCAGCTGCTCCGCGCCGCTGGTCAGCTTGCTGTTGTTTGACGTCAGCGTTTTCAGTCCGTTCTGAAGGGACTGGATGCCGGAGGAGGACTGGGACTGCAGCGTCCCGACCCCGGAATTGAGTTTCTGGATCTTCGGAGCAAGGGTTCCGCTGACAACCGAGCTCAGCTGCTCTGCGCCGCTGTTGAGTTGCGCAACTCCGCCCGCCAGATCGGAAATCTGCGTCTTCGGCAGTGTCTCCAGCGTCTTCTCAAGCTGCTGCAGCGTCGGCTGCAGCGTCTCCAGCGCCTGCAGCGTCGAGCTCATATTGCTGATACTGCTGTCGATGCCGCTGATGGTCTTCTGGAATCCGGAGAGCTGATCATTGATCTTGCCTGCGATCGCATAAACCGCATCCGAATTGCTGTAGCTCTGGCCGGCTGCCTGGCTCTTCGCGCCGCCCGCCGCAGTTTTCGCCGAATTTGCCGCCATAGCCGCGATCTGCTGGATCTGCTCCTCAGTCAGGCCGAGATTGCTGCTCTGGAGCTCACTTGCCATCTCCTCTCCTGCCGCCGCCGCTCCTGCCGCGTAGCCGGTTCCGTAGCCGAGCTGATACGCGTTGTTCAGCTGCTCTCCGATGGCGCTCTGCACCTGGGAAACCGCCTGCTCGGTCTCGCTCATCTGGCTCTTGACCTGCTCAAAGGCGCCGGTCAGCTCCTTCAGTGTATTAATCGCGCTGTCCGCATTCTTCAGATTGGCAGCCGCCGTCTGCAGAGACGGATCACTCAGCTTCTTCTGAATCGCAGAGAGATCCACACTCTTCAGCGCCTCGTTCAGCTTGGACGTTCCGTCCGCCAGCTTCTGCGTCGCGATCACCAGATCATCCGAAGCGGTCCCACTGCCGTCGAACGCCGCCTGCAGATCATTCGTGCCGCTCTTCACCTGCTTCAGTGCAGAGGTGATGGCGGAGAGCCCCGCCGCTCCGTCGCTGATCTTCTTCGCGCCCGCGGCGTAGCTCTCGGTGCCGTTCGCCAGCGTGTTCACGCCGTTCACGTACTGGGAAAGTCCGCCGGAAAGGGCGTTCGATCCGCTCGCCAGCTGATCCACGCCGGACTTCAGCGCCCGGATACCGTCGTCGAGATCGCCGTACTTGTCGTCAAGAAGCGTCGCGCCGTCGAACAGCTCCTGCGAGCCGTCCACCAGCTGCACGCCCGCGTCCTGAATGCGGCTGACCGCGTCGTTGAAATCATCGACCGAGATCATGTCGTCTGTGTTCAGATCATCGAAGAGGTCGGACATCGCAACCGTAAACGTGGAGTCCAGGGAGAAGTCCGTGACATCCGCCGTGACCTCGAAGCTGTCGTTGAGGTTGATCTCGCTGATATTCTCCTGGCCGAGATCGGACAGCTTCAGGCTGTCGGAAAGGCCCGGCATTCCGTACCCGATGACGACGCTGCGGCTTCCGTCATCCAGAATCCGTCCGTTGTCAACCGAGACGTTGGAGAAGGTATCCTCCGGGAGAATGATACCGGTCATCATCAGGAACGGCGTGGAGACGGACTGCTGCGTTCCGTCCACATCGACGGTGACATTCGAATGGTTCTCGTACTGGACCTTCATCGTCAGCTTTCCGCTCTTTCCCACGAGATCTTTCGGCGCGATCTCCTTTCCGTCCAGCTGGTACGTGATTTTGACGGATACCGGCGCCTCCTTCGTCGAGGTTCCCTCGTAATAGATATCATTTCCGTCCGCGCTCCAGGTGACCTTGTCCCCGTTCTGGGTGAAGGTCTCATCGCCCTTGACATTCTTGATGTCCGAGAGATCCGAGACATCGTCGATCGTCTTCTCCTTATCGGTATTGATCAGGTGGGAGGAGACCGTCGTCTTCGACGCGTTTCCGTTCGCGTCCGCGTTGATATAGACCGTCTCTTCCTTCGTCACCGGACTGGTCTTCGTCGTCGCGTCCGCATTTGTGACCGTGGCCGTATCCGCGGACGGATTCGAGGACGGATCCGTCTGATCCGCGGTGCTCTTCGAAGAGGCCGCGGACGATTCCACAGATCCGTCGGCGCCGTACGCCGGAACGGAGGAGAGCATCGGAAGGGACGCCACCACTGCGGCGAGTCCGGCGGAAACCATCTGCGCCGCTGTTTTCTTTAATTTCATCCGTCTGTTTCTGTTCATCGCAACTCGATCCTTTCTGATCCTGTGATCGTCTTAAGCATGATGTTTTTTCAGTTTTTTCTGCCGTTTTTCCTCCCTCAGCTCTTCCCTCGACTTCCCGAAGAAGTTCCAGGTCGTCTTCAGGATGAACTTGTCAAAGACCATGAAGAACGACGGCAGCACAAATATTACAACCGCGCTGCTGATCAGCGCGCCCCGCGCGAGCAGCAGGCAGATCGAATTAATTACATCGATCTCCGAATACATCGCGACGCCGAAGGTCGCCGCGAAGAACGACAGTCCGCTGGTCAGGATGGAAAGCATGCTGGCCTTGTGGGCGATGCCGAGGGCCTCCTTCTTATCGTGGCCTCTCTGGCGCTCCTTCTGATACCGGCTGGTCATCAGAATCGCGTAATCGACGGTCGACCCCAGCTGTACGGTGCCGAGGATGATGCTCGCTATAAACGGCAGCGACGTCCCCATGTAGTAGGAAATCGCCATATTGAACATGATCGCGAACTCGATCGTCATCTCCAGAATGACCGGAAGCGAGAACGAATGGAACAGAAGCGCGATGATCACAAAGATGATCAGGAGCGACGATCCGTTCACGTTCCGGAAGTCGATATCCGTAACCGTCTCCAGATCCTTCGTCAGCGGCGCCTCGCCGATCAGCATATTCTTGTCGCTGTATTTTTTGATGATCTGGTTGATCGTGGTGATCTGTTTATTGACATTCTCCGAGGCGACATGGTACTCGGTGCTGATCGCCGCGACGGTGTAATCCTTGCTCTCCAGCGCGTTTTTCAGCTCATCCGGGATGAAAGACTGCGGGATTGTGGAACCCGTCACGGAGTCCATTCCAACCGCCCAGGTGACGCCGTCCACCTTTCCGATCTCGTTGATCATCGCCTTCCGGTCCTTCGCCTCCATATTTTTGTCGATCATCAGGATGTGCATCGTACTCGTGTGGAACTCATCGTTGAGCTTGACCTGCGCCTGCTTCGACGGCATCGAATCCGGCAGGGAGGAAGTCATATCGTAATATACGCCCACGTGACTGTTTCCGTAAATGACCGGAGCGAGCAGTACCAGGAAGATAACGAGCCACAGCTTATAATGTCTGGTGATAAAGCCCGACAGCCGGTCCACGTTTCTGATCAGCGTCCTGTGACGCGTCTTCTCGATCAGCGGGTCAAAGATCAGAATCATCGACGGCAGCACGGTCACGCAGCAGATCACGCCGAACACGACGCCCTTCGCCATGACGATGCCCAGATCAAGGCCCAGTGTAAAGGTCATGAAGCACAGCGCGATAAAGCCGGCGATCGTGGTAACCGAGCTTCCGACGATGGAACGGAAGGTGTTGGAAATCGCGTGGCCCATCGCCCGGTTTTTGTCGCCCGGGAACCGGAGCTTGTTTTCCTCGTAGCTGTGCAGCAGGAAGATGGAATAATCCATCGTCACTCCCAGCTGCAGGACGGCGGCGACCGCCTTTGTAATATAGGATATTTCGCCGAACATGAAGTTCGTTCCCATGTTGTACATGATGGCGAACCCGATGCTGAGCAGAAACAGGAACGGCACGACGAAGGAATCCAGCGTCAGCTGCAGCACGATCAGCGAAAGAACGACCGCGATCGTGACGTAGATCGGCACCTCCTTGTCGGCAAGCTTTTTCAGATCGTAGATGATCGCCGTCATGCCGCTGACGTAGCAGTGATCGTTGACCGTCTCTTTGATCTGTTTAATCGCCTCAAGAGAAGAATCCGCCGACGTGGAATCATCCAGCAGCGCCAGAACCAGCGTCGAGTCTCCGTTGAACAGCTTCTCTCTGAATTTTTCCGGGATCATCTCCTTCGGAACGGAGATATCCACCGCGGATCCATACCAGAGAACCTTCTTCACATGCGGAATTTTTTCCAGATCAGACGCGAGCGACTGAACATCCTTCAGTTCCATATCATCGACGACAATCATGGAATAGGCGCCCATGCCGAACTCATCGACCAGAATATCCTGCCCCTGGACGGTTTCGAGACTGTCCGGAAGATAGGTCAGCAGATCGTAGTTCGTCCGCATGGATTTGAATCCGATGATCGACGGGACCAGAAGGACAATCGCCAGCAGCAGAATGACGACTCTCTGCCTGGCGATCCATTTTCCCACCTTAACCAATTGAACCAACTCTCCTTTCAAACAAGTAATGTTCGGAGTCCGCGTCTCCCTCATTGAAAACCGCCGTGCGGTATAACTGCGTCGAAAGACAGTTTCTCCTGAATCCGTGTTTCATAATAGAACAGAAATGACCGATGGTCAACATTAAAAACAAATAAAAATGACCTGTAGTCATATTTATTTTTGGTCATTTTTGCATTTGACAATCCTTTAAAAACTTACAATAATTGCATTAAGGAAATCATTGAAAAAGTCAGAAACAAAGGGGAAACGAGGAGATTGACGTGATGGGACGCGTAGAAGCAAAGAAAAAGACAAAAGAAGAGACGCTCTATAAAAAGGGGTTTCAACTCTTTGTGGACCGCGGTTTCGCGAAAACGACGATCTCGGACATCGCAAAATCCTCCGGCCTCGCAAAGGGTACCTTTTACCTGTATTTCAAGGACAAGTACGATCTCCGCGACAAGCTGATCGTCCGTGAATCCCGCGTCGTCCTGATGCAGGCCTGGGACAATCTTCAGCAGCACCCGGTCGAGGGATTCGAGAGCAAGATGTTCTCTCTGATCGACTACATCATCAGCTATCTGGCGAAAAACACGATGATCCTGAAGTTCATCAACAAGAACCTTTCCTGGGGAATCTTCGAGCAGGCGCTCGAGGCGTCGGATCCGGAGCAGGCAAAGGAGATTTTCAACAAGCTGATCGGCATGATGGAAGAGGACCGGATCCGATGCGAACGCCCGGATCTGATGATGTTTACGATTTTCGAACTCGTCAGCTCGTCGACGTACAGCTGCATTCTGAATGAGAAGCCGGTGCGGATGGAGGAGTACATGCCGTATCTCCATAAATCCATCCACCACATCATCCTCGCTTACACCGAAGACGCGTAAAAGAAAGGAGCCTGTCTTGGCTGTCATAGAAAAAATCAACAAGCTTACCGACCGGAAATTTGTCAATCTGTACGAAGTGATCGGCGAAAATTCAAAAGGCCATCACGCGGACTACATGGTGGCGTCCCGCGCGAAAGATATCGATCATCTGAAAATTAAGACCGGAAAAGTCAGCGCTGACGGCGTCGCGATCTACAGCCTGTACGGCGAGAAGCACGACCGCGTCGTCCTCGTCCGCCAGTTCCGCTATGCGGTCGGCCGCTATGTCTATGAGATGCCGGCGGGACTTGTCGAGGAGGGCGAAGATTTTCGAACCGCCGCAATCCGGGAGCTCCACGAGGAAACCGGCCTGACCCTTACGCCGGTCGACGCGGACCCGATGCTGGAGAAGCCTCGCTACACGACGATCGGGATGACCGACGAGGCCTGCGCGACCGTGTACGGATACGCGTCCGGAACGATCAGCACCCGGTTTATGGAGAAAAGCGAGGAAATCGAAGTCGTACTTGCGGACCGGGATGAGATCCGGAGAATTCTCCGGGAAGAGGAGGTAGCGCTGCTCTGCGCTTACCAGCTGATGCATTTTCTCGCGGATCCCGACCCCTTCGCGTTTCTTCGCAGATAATCCCCGACCATGTCGAATTCATCGGGGTAGATGCAGGTCTCCAGGGTGCCGTCCGCGATGCGGCGCCTGCACTCTTCGCAGTCCATCCAGCGGACGCTCTCGATCTCGGATTTCTGCAGAGTGAGTTTCTCCGCGCGGACCGGCTTTTTGTAGAGAAAGACGTGGGACCACTCGCGGTCGTGAAAAGGCAGGCCGTGAAATTCATCGTCAAAGGCGCCGTAGTGGGCGCCAATGTACGCAAAGTCTTCCGGAGCCGCAGAGATGCCCAGCTCCTCTCCGATCTCCCGCACCGCCGCGCCCATGGGCGTATCGCCCGCGTCCATATGGCCCGCGGACGAGATGTCGTAGCAGCCCGGATTGGAGTCCTTCTCCGCGCTCCGCTTCTGCAGCAGTACCTCGAATCGTCCCTCCGGCGTCTTCCGTACGATCCACATATGAACCGTCTCGTGCAGACTGCCCAGATAATGCGCCACGTTCCGTTCCCGGATGACGCCGGATTTCGTCTTATCCTCATTCAGCAGCTCGAACAGCTCCATCTCTCTGCCGTTCAGCGCTGCGGATACGAGGCGGCTGTGCCCGTCGTACACGAGCTTCAGGGAGAAAAACGGGGCGTCCCGCATCAGCAGCAGGAAGAAAATTTTATCTCCCTCCCACAGATTCAGGTCCCATATTCTGTCCTTATCAACCCACTCCAGAACGCCTTCATTGCAGTCGGTGAGCGTTCCGGAAAATCCGTCCGCCGTAAACAGGGACATGTATTCCGTCACCCCGTCGCCCGAGACGAAGGTCACGATGCCGCGGTAGCGCCAGGAGGTCAGCGTCAGCCCCGTCTCCTCGCGGACCTCGCGGAGAATGCATTCCTCCGGGCTCTCATCCGCCTCAAAGTGGCCGCCTACGCCGATCCATTTGTCCCGGTTCACATCATGTTCTTTTTTTACCCTGTGCAGCATCAGATATTTTCCGTCCTTCTCGATGTAGCACAGCGTCGACAGTCCTGTCATGAAAGCGCGCCTCCCTTTATAGGATCATCGACAGCCCGATGCGGTTCTTCTTCACATCGACGCTGATGACCTTCACCTCGACGATATCGCCGACGCTGACGACGTCGAGCGGATGTTTCACGTACTTTCCCTTCGCCATCCGGGAAATGTGAACGAGTCCGTCCTCGTGCACGCCGATGTCGACGAAGGCGCCGAAATCAATGACATTCCGAACGGTTCCCTTAAGGATCATGCCCTCCTTCAGATCGCTGATCTCCAGCACGTCGCTGCGCAGAATCGGCTTCGGCATATCGGATCTGGGATCCCGCCCCGGCTTCATAAGCTCCGCCACATTGTCGCGCAGCGTGATCTCGCCGATTCCCAGCTGATCCGCCGTCTTTTTAAAATCCGGAATGACGATTTTCTGCTTTCCCGAAAGAATATCCGCAAGATCGATGCCGAGCATTCCGATCAGCTTTTTCGTCGCATCGTACGCCTCCGGATGGACTGCGGTCGCGTCGAGCAGCTCGGTCCCGCCGTTGATGCGCATGAAGCCTGCGCACTGCTGAAAGGCCTTCGGCCCGAGCTTCGGAACCTTGAGAAGCTCTCTCCGGTTTTGGAAGCGGCCGTTTTCCTCGCGGTACGCGACGATATTTTTCGCCGTCTGCTTCGTGATGCCGGAGATGTGCTCCATGAGCGGGGCCGACGCGGTGTTCAGATCAACCCCAACCCGGTTCACGCAGGACTCAACGACGCCGCCCAGCGCGTTCCCCAGCTTTTTTTGATCCATGTCGTGCTGGTACTGCCCGACGCCGATGGATTTCGGATCAATTTTCACGAGCTCCGCCAGCGGATCCTGAACGCGCCGCGCGATGGAGGCGGCGCTCCTCTGCCCCACGTCAAAATTCGGAAATTCCTCCGTTGCGAGCCGGCTCGCCGAGTAGACGGAAGCCCCCGCCTCATTCGTGATCACGTACCGGACCTTCTGCGGAATCTCCTTCAGAAAGTCCGCGATAAACTGCTCCGATTCGCGCGACGCCGTTCCGTTTCCAACCGAGATCAGCGTCACATGCCAGGTCTCGATCATCCGCCGCAGAACCCGTTTCGCCTCCGCGATCTTCCGGTCGTTCGTCGGCGCGGTCGGGAAAATAACCGCCGTGTCCAGAACCTTCCCGGTCTCATCGACGACCGCGAGCTTGCAGCCCGTGCGGAACGCGGGATCCCATCCGAGAACGACCTGCCCCGCGATCGGCGGCTGCATCAGAAGCTGCGTCAGGTTCTTCCCGAACACCGCGATCGCCCCGTCCTCTGCCTTTTCCGTCAGTTCTCCGCGGATCTCGCGCTCAATCGCCGGCGCGATCAGGCGCCGGTACGAGTCGGCGATCGCCGCCTCCAGCTGCGGCTCCGTCTGCTGATTATGGCCGCGGATAATGTTGTGCGCGAGGTACCTGTCCACCGCCGCCTCGTCGACCTCCAGCTTCACTGTGAGAAATTTTTCCGCCTCACCCCGGTTGATCGCAAGCACTCTGTGTCCCGGAATCTTCGAGACCGGCTCCCTGTAGGAATAATACATCTCGTAAACCGATTTCGCC
>ONLT01000122.1 GCA_900318755.1 uncultured Eubacteriales bacterium | reverse complement strand
GGCATCAAGGATCCGACGAAGCCGATCGGATCGTTCCTGTTCCTGGGGCCGACCGGCGTCGGCAAGACCGAGCTGGCAAAGGCGCTGGCGGAGCGCATGTTCGACGATGAGAACAACATGGTGCGGATCGATATGAGTGAGTACATGGAGAAATACTCCGTCTCCCGTCTGATCGGAGCGCCTCCGGGATACGTAGGATACGAGGAAGGCGGCCAGCTCACGGAGGCAGTCCGCAGAAAACCGTATTCGGTCGTGCTGTTCGATGAAATTGAGAAGGCGCATCCGGATGTGTTCAACGTTCTGCTGCAGGTACTGGACGACGGCCGGATCACGGATTCGCAGGGCAGAACGGTTGATTTCAAGAATACAATCCTGATCATGACCTCCAACATCGGATCGGAGTATCTGCTTGACGGAATCAACGCAGACGGAACGATCAGCAGCGAGGCCCAGGAGAAGGTTCATCAGGATCTCCGCGCGCATTTCCGCCCCGAGTTCCTGAACCGGCTGGATGAGATCATCATGTTCAAGCCGCTGACGAAGGAGAACATCAGTCATATCGTCGATCTTCAGGTGAAGGATCTGAACCGGAGACTCGCGGATCAGCAGCTTCATATTGAACTCTCCGATGCCGCGAAGCAGTACGTCGTCGAGAACGGATACGATCCGGTATACGGCGCGCGTCCGCTGAAGCGGTTCATCCAGAAGAACGTCGAGACGCTCTCCGCGAAGCTGATCCTGAAAGGAGACGTGCGCGAGGGCGATACGATTCTGATCGATCTTGCAGACGGAAAACCTGATGCGGTGATCAAGCCCGCGGAAGACGTCGTAGAGTGATGATCGGATTATCCAGGTGAGAACAGAATATGAGTGAATGAGAAGCGCCGCGGAAGATGAAACGCATCCTCCGCGGCGCTTCTTTCGCGCAGAACATCGGGACCGGCAATAGGATCAGACGAACTGATTCGTCTGTTTATCATAGTGATAGTCGATCAGCCGCAGTTTTTTCTGAAGCGACTCTTCCGCGATGTTGTTGCTCTTGCAGAATTCTTTCAGACTCGGATACGTATCGCGCAGCTGCTGATTGACGTATCCGAGCAAAATGACGGGATCTTTTGGCATGAATCGGAACCTCCTTATGTAGTACGGCCTTATTATGCACGACCGGAGATCTGTCGTCAATCGGGTCAAAACAGACATAAAATCTGTATATTACACAAGAATAGCCGGAATGTTTTAAATGATGTTGTGGATAAAGACCGGAATCCTGATTGCCGGTGCGCGAATCAATTGCCATACAGAGTATAAAATATTGATAAAGAAGATTAATCTGTGAAAATTATACAAGATCGATTCATCAACCGAAGAGGAGGTGATCCGGATGTTCCCTTTTTTATCCAGGGTGGAAGTATATGCGACGATGGATCCGGTTCTGTTTTCCTGTGCACGCCGCGCATTGGAAAAGAAGCAGATTTCTTATACTTGCAAAAGTGAAACGATGGGCCGGACAAACCGGGGCGGAGGAATCCCCGGAAGCTTCGGGGAAGATCAAAATAGTAAAATGTTCTACTATATTTACACAAAAAGAAAGGATGCGCCGCTCGCATCCGGTGTGATCAGTGAGTCGATAAAAAGCAGGACGTAGTGACCGCCGCAAAGGGCGGCCGCTGTATTCTGCGCTGGATATGAAGGATGAGCCGTGGACAGATCAGTGTCCGCGGGGCACGCGGTCCAGAAGCCCGCGCTCGTAGGTGCGATCCGCGATGCAAAGGCGGACGAAGGTGTACAAAAGGATCGGGACGGCGCCGAAGATGGCGCGCACGCCGAACCCGTTGCAGAGAATTGTGGAGATGATGCCGCCTCCAAGAAAGAAGAGGATCATCGAAAAATGCATCTTCCAGCGGAGCGAGGCGCGTTCATCCCGGTCTCGGACCGCTTTGACAAGATTGCTTCCGGTCTGGCGGATGTGGTTCGTCACGAAGGTGGTCGCCATCGGAATGCCCTCATTCTGGCGGAAGGTATTGAACTGCATCGAGCAGACGAAGTTCAGCGTCACCTGACAGATCTGGTCCGGCATGGACGCGGGCAGGAGCCCGAGGAAAATGCACATCGGGATTTCCAGTCCGACGAGAATCGTGTCCCAGCGGAGTCTGCGGAACTGCTTGACTTTTTTTCCCAGAATTTCCGAGAGAACCGCGCCGCCCAGATAAGCGGAGATCGGCACGAGCAGGTAGAGTGCGCGTTCCCAGTCGTGACTGCCGATCGCCATCGAGAGCAGGACGACGTTGGCGGTCTGCGCGTTGCAGAAAACGCCGCCGCGCACGCAGAACGCGTACGCGCCGTAGAAACCGCCGACTACGATCAGCGACCAGAATACCCAGTGTTTTTCACATTCCAGAAAAAACTCTTTGTTTTCTTCTTTCATCTCTGTTTCCTTTGATTCGTTGCGACTACAGCAGATGCGTCTATCATCATACCACAGATTGCCGCCGCTTTTCATGTCTGTATTGACATTCCTCTGTATGATCCGTACTATAGTAAGGTGCGTTTTTCATAGATTTACATTTTTGACATCTGCAGACGGTCAAAAAAGCAAACCCGCGTCAATCATTGGAGAGATTCAGAATGCCAGAACAGACACAACTCAAAGAAAACAAGATGGGAGTCCTTCCGATCGGAAAGCTGCTCGTTAATATTTCCCTGCCGATCATCATCTCAATGACCGTGCAGGCGCTCTATAACATCGTCGACAGTATGTTTGTCTCGCAGATCAGCGAGCAGGCGCTGACGGCGGTTTCCCTTGTCTTTCCGATGCAGAATCTGATGATCTCCATCGCCTCCGGAACGGCTGTCGGCTTCAACGCGCTGATTTCGCGGGCGCTGGGCGCGAAAAAATTTGACCGGGCAAACAGGGTGGCCCAGCAGGCGATCTTTCTGACGTTCCTTTCGACGGCGGTTGTAGCCGCGGTCATGCTGCTGATCGCCGATCCGTTTGTCACGCTGCAGACCACGGATCCCGCGATCCGGGACGGTGCGATCCTTTACATGAGAATCTGCTGCGGCGTCTGCATCGGCATTTTCTTTTCGATCACGCTGGAGAGACTGCTGACGTCGACCGGCAAGACGGTCTATACCATGATCGGACAGCTGACGGGAGCGGTCACGAATATCATCATGGACCCGGTCCTGATTTTCGGACTCGGTCCGTTTCCGGAGATGGGAATCGCCGGCGCGGCGTGGGCGACGGTGATGGGCCAGTGCCTCGGCGCGGTGCTTGATCTGATCTTCAATATCCGCGTCAACAGGGAAATTTCCCTGAATATGAGAGGATTCCGTCCGGACGGCGCGATCATCGCGGAAATTTACAAGATCGGCGTTCCGTCAATCGTCGTCCAGAGCATCGGTTCCGTGATGACATTCGGCATGAACCTGATTCTGATGCAGTATCTGAAAAATGCCACGGCCGCAGCCGTCTTCGGCGTATATTTCAAGCTGAACAGCATTTTCTTTATGCCGGTCTTCGGCCTGAACAACGGTCTTGTCCCGATCATCGCGTACAATTACGGCGCCGGCCACAGGAAGCGGATCGTTCACGCGAAGCATCTCGGAACGTACGCCGCGATCATCATCATGACCGCGGGAATGCTGATCTTCTGGCTGATGCCGAAACAGCTTCTCGGCATTTTCAACGCGTCCGACAACATGCTCGCCATCGGCGTGCCCGCGCTTCGGATCATCTCCTTGAGCTTCCCGTTCGCGGGGTACTGCATCTCGACGAGCTCCGTGATGCAGGCGCTCGGAAGCGCGTTTTACAGTATGATCAATTCGCTGACGAGACAGCTGATCATCCTGCTGCCGTCGGCGTTCATCCTTGCGGCTGTCTTCCGCGAGCAGGGCGGGCTGCCCGCGATCTGGTTCTCATTTCTGATCGCGGAGGCGGTGTCCGTCATTATGATCACGGCGCTGTACCGAAAGGTTTTCCGGATGAAGGTGGCATCGCTCCCGGACTAAAAGTCAACATAAAATCAAAAAAACATTGAAACCGGTCCGCGGTTATGGTATAACCTATATAAGGTTACATAATCATATGCGGCCGGTTCTTTTTATCTGCCCGCGTTCTGCGGGAAATATCATCCCCTAATCAATCATACAGTCTGACAGCGGCGCGAAGAAGAGAGGCGCTCTTCGGAAGGGAGGTGGTCTGCCCCGACGCCGCTTTACATAAAATCATTTCTATTATTCATTTCAAGGAGACAATCGCATGAGAAAGATTACGTGGAACAGAAAAACAATCGGAATACTGACGGCCGGGATGATCGCGGCTTCGCTGCCGGCATCCGCCCCGCTCTGTCATGTGTACGCGGCGGAGGGTGTGTCCGGCGAGCAGACGGACGCGGCGGGGACGCAGACGATTTCTGTCAGCGGCATCCGCGTGGAGGATCTCGGCCGGGTTTCTGTGCGCGCCTATCAGCTGGCGGACGGCTATTACAGGGACGGGATGCTGATCCGGTATGTGCTTACAGACCCGGAAAACGCGCCGATCGTCGATCTGGAACATCCGACCGCAGCGGAGATCAGCCGTGCGGCGGCTTCCATCGCGGCGGGCAGATATCAGGATATGGAAAACGGGACCGTCACGCTGAAGCGGGACGGGGACGGTACGACGTTCAGCGGTCAGGCGGAGCCGGGCCTGTATCTGGTGCTGGTGTCGGGCGGCAGTCAGACCGAGTATAATCCGGCCGTCGTCGCGGTCAATGTCACGGACGCGAACACCGGCGCATCATCCGGCGGGACCGCCGATATGGAACAGTATTTCACGGAAGGCTCGGAGCGGGCCTATCTGAAATATACCTCCTACGGAAGAGAGCTGGGAGCGGACAAAAAAATTGCAGGCTCCGCACACACCGACGGGAGCCTCGCAGCGGCCGATTCGCCGGTTGAAGCCGGAAGCCCCCACGGCGACGCGGTCGCGAAGGGCGACGAGGTTTCTTTTTCCCTGGACGGCATCAGAATTCCGGATTATACGGACGCCTGGGAACAGCCGGTTTTCATGATTGAAGATAAGCTGGATGATACGTTTGGCGCGATCTCCGGGCTGAAAATCGAGATCCGTAAAAAAGCGGAGGGAACGAACCGCTACGGGGAATATGAGGACATCACCTCCTCCGACCGGATCACCGTGACAGACGGAAACGGAAAAAAACAGTTCAGGGTACTGCTGTCCCCGTCATTTCTGAAATCCTTTCAGCATGAAACCGATCTCCGGCCGGAGATACGGATTACCTATCATTCAAAGCTTGAGAAGGCGGATCATTACAATTTCTCCGCAAATCTAAACCGGATGGTGATCACCTATTCGAATGATCTCACAGATCAGACATCCACAGGACAGGTCGCTGAAAATACCTATCATTATACGTTCGCCATCGACGGATGCGCGGATCCGGACGCGGCGAATGACGGCGACGAAAAGACAACGACGTGGCAGACGTCTGAATTTGTGAAAAACGGCGTCACGGTAATGACGACGGAAGAGACGGAGAAGACGGTTCTGAAGGATTCCGATAAGAATACGACCGGCACGAAGGAAAGCGGGAAGGTCAGCACCGTCGGAAACAGCGCGCTGGCGGGAGCGGTTTTCACACTCTATAAGGACGAGACGATGAAGACGCCGGTCGCATCATCGGAATCGGACAAAAACGGAACATTTTCGTTTCCGGGCCTTGACACCGGCACCTATTTTATGAAAGAGACAAAGGCGCCGGACGGGTATACGCCGAATACGACGAAGTATCGCTTTGTGATCGGATCCGTCGCGTACAGCGCGGAGGGCGCGATGACCTCTTATCAGGTCCGTGTCTCGGCGAGGAGCGAGACCGATTCGGATTATCGTGAGGTGCGGAATTTCACGTATCATGCGAAGCCGGAAATCAGCGGCACGACGGGCCGCGTCAAAAATACGGTCGTGACGGAGGCCGGATCCCAGCAGCCGGTTGTGATCCGGAACGCGAAGCTGAAAAATCTGCCTTCGGCCGGCGGAGCGGGCGTGTTGAAAGCGGCAGCGGCAGCGGCGGCTGCCGGCGCGGCGGGAATCGCGCTCTCCGGAAAGAAGAAAAACCGTACGAAGGGCGGCAGAAAGTGATCCGCACCGTCGCAGGCCGGATACTGAAGACGGTCTGCATCGCACTCGTCGGGTTTCTGATTCTGTCGCGGGCGTACCATACCTTTGCGAATTCCGTCGCGGCGTCGGACTATCAGGCCCGTTCCGGAGCGGAGGATGCCTCCTGGATTCGGAGTGAATTTGAGAAGGCCGGAGACTACAACCGTAAGCTTGCGGAACAGGGCGTGCAGAATTTTGCCCTCGCCGGAGAGGAGGACGGAAACGCAAAGGAAGGAAGCGCCGGGGCGGATCAATCCGATGAGTACGAAACGCTGCTGAATGTCGGAAACGACGGGGTGATGGGGGTGCTCACGATCCCCGCCATCGGCGTCCGGCTCCCCATCTATCACGGCGTGACGGACCGGACGATGTCAAAGGGGTGCGGTCATCTTCAGGGAACGTCTCTTCCGGTCGGAGGAGATGGTACGCACGCGGTGCTCTTCGGGCACCGGGGCCTGCCGGACGCGAAGCTGTTTACGGATCTGGACCGGGTGAAGGAAGGAGACCGCTTTACGGTCAGCGTGCTCGGGAAAAAGCTTTGGTACCGGGTGATCAGCCGGAAGGTGATTCTTCCGGACGAGACCGGGGATCTGGCCGTCCGTTCCGGACGGGATCTGGTGACGCTGGTGACCTGTACGCCGTACGGGATCAACACACACCGGCTGCTGGTATGCGGGGAGCGGACAGACGGGCAGGACAGTCCGGGGCGCATCGCGGGGCGTCGGAATCCTGCGGAAAATCTGTACGCATTTTTTCTGAAGCCTCCGGTTGTTTACGGGACGGCCGCGTGCGATCTCATCCTGAGCGCCGTTCTGCTGAGACGGATCTGGGGCGGAAAGCCGGAACAATCAAAGAAACAGATGAACGATTCAGGAAAGGAGGATGCGGGTCCCGGTCAGTGAGGGATCCGCGCAGACAAAAGAGATGATCGGATGGAAACAGATCCTTGCCGTGCTCGGAGCGCTGGCGTTTGGAATACTGCCTGCCGCCGGACCGGTTCACGCGGCGGAGAATACAGGGGAGGAGCGCAGCATCACAGTGTGCTTCTCGACGGAAAATCACACAAATGGAATCAGCGGCGCGGTGTTTTCAATCCTCCGGATCGCGGAAGGATCGGCAGGCGGATATTCTTTGATCAGTCCGCTGGAAACCTTCGGGAAGGACTTCGGGGAACGGTTCGGGGAGGGGGACCCGGATTTGCCCGGGGAGATGTTTCAATGTCTCCGTGAGAAAAAAGAAGGCGGATCGGAGGAGAAAAATGTGCGCGCTTTGAGCAGGGTGACGGACAGTGAAGGAAAGGCTGTTTTTGAAGGCCTGGAGGAAGGCGTCTATCTTATCTGGGAATCGGAAGCGGAGGGGAAGGCAGCCGCTTATCAGAAGGCGGACCCGATTCTTGCGTCGGTTCCGGCCGGCGGGGACGAGAACGTCACCGTCTGCCCGAAAACCGGACCGGTTCGGGAAGCAAATGAAACAGCGGAAGATAAGCCGTCCCCCGGAACAGGAAAGGCGGGGATCGTACGGACCGGCGACAGCAGCCGGATCGTCTTCTTTGGCATTCTGGCGCCCGCTTCGGTTTCCCTTGCGCTCTGGCTGATGTTTCACAGAAAGAAAAAGAGGTGAGAACCAATGAAAAAATTGTTCGCAGCAGTTCTGGCGGCGCTTACGGTGATCGGCTCCGCAGGTGCAGTATCCGCGTCTCCCTCCGCCATCGAAGATGGCGCGCCGATCTACGCCTATCATCTCAGTTCGGACGGCTGTGCGACCTATTATTACACGACGGATCCGGATGAGGCGTCGAAAATTGGCGGATGGAGTTCCGTGAAAGAAGTCGGCATCATCGGTTACAGCGATTCCCGGGAGGGAGCGCCGGTTTACCGGCTGCGCTGTCAGAAAAGCAATCTGCCTGCGATGTACGCCTATGCGGGCGCCGATGAAGTCGGCGCGTTTCAGGCTCTGGGATATACGAGCGAAGGCCCCGCTTTTTATCAGAACAGCGGGACTGCGAAGATTTACCGCCTCCACAACCCGAATCAGAAAGAACAGTATATGTTCACTCCAGACAGCGGAGAGCGGGATTTCCTTCTGAACTCGGGATGGTCAGATGAGGGCGTCCTGGAGCTTGCGGACCTGAATTATCAGAAGGTTCCTGCTTATTATCAGGAACCGGAGCAGATCAACGGACGTTTTATCGACGAGAAAATGGATCTCTCGAATGAGAATTGCCGTCTGGCGTCGATCGATGTGAGCGGAATCCGTCCGGCTGATTACGAGCTCACTGTTTATGAAGGAAGCGGGCAGCGCGGCGTGAAGTTTCGGACGGCGGGCGCCGCAGAGAAGGCTGTGGTCACCGCCCGGTTTACCGATGCGGGGACATACAGGAGCGGAACGGAACGTATTCCGATCGATTACACGCTGACCTTTTCTCACGGCGTCGCCTACGCGACGGGCAGCGGGGATTATTACAGGCCGAAGCGCGCCTGGATGGAAAAAGGTGAATTCGGACTGTATTTTTCCGAGAATCCAAGCCTCGCGAGCATTCTGAATTTCGGATTTCTGTCGGTCGACTGCGAGATGAAGCTCTACCGGTCTTTGGACGGGAAGCAGATCACACCGTCCGGCGCGTACCTGACGTTCGGATCGCTGAACGGATTCCACGATTACGAGCAGGATCACTATTATGACGTAGAAGGTGTCTGCGCACTCGCGCCGGTCAGCCGGGCCTATGTGACGGGAGATACGATTCTGCGCACCGGCACGTACGAGAATTATGACCGGTATATGGACCCGAACAATAAAGGGCGCAGCGGCTATTACGGCTGGCAGAGCTCCGTGTCGGATTTTCAGGACGGCAAATCCTCGAAGGCCGTGACCTATAACCGGAGCTGCGTGACGCTTGTATTCGATTCATCGATCCGGTTCGCGATTCAGACCTATGAGACGAGGATGGGAAAAGTTCACTGGTCGCTCGACACGTTTCCGATCGGGAATACTCCGCCGGATTCGCCGGTTAAATCCGCGGAACACGCGGACGGAAGCAGAGCCGATCTCGTCAGAAAGGGGCAGGAGCTCATCTACCGCATCGATCAGAAGGTCAACGTATGGGCGGAGAATGGTGTTTCGAAGTATACGGCCTTTGAAATCCGGGACACCATTCCGGACGGAACCGCTTACAGGAGCGCCGAGCTTCTGTGCGACGGGAAGATGATGGATTCCGCGTCCTATTCCGTTTTGGCGGAGGGACAGAAGATTACCTGCAGTCTTTCGGACCGCTATCTTCTGGACATGCCGATGAAGGGAGAAACGTACACCCTTGTGATCCGCTGCGAAGTCACGGCGGACGGCGGCCGCACGATGAAAAACCGCGCGGTCAGTTATATCAATCATTCGGAGTTCTCCTCAAATGAAGTGACGGTCACCGTGCAGAAAACACATACCATCAAAACCCGCGTGGAAAACGGAACGATCGACGCGGCGATGGCCGACATCCCCGAGGGGGAGGACCGGACCGTTCATTACGCGCCGATGGAAGGCTATGCGCTGCAGTCGATCACGGTCGACGGCGTACCGCTGAAGGAAAAGGAGCGAAAACAGTACGAGAGCAGTTATTTGTTTTCAGATATTCAGGCGGATCACGAGATCACGGTTGTTTACAGCAAGAAGAATATTCCGCTGAACTGCGAAAAGCGGGTGTTTTTCGAGGATGGAAAGACGGATGCGGACGGAAAAATCGTGTCGGTCGGGAAACCGCTGGTCTATCAGATCGCGGTGTCGGGCGGAAACGGAAGGGACGAGACGATCACGGTGACGGATCCCCTTCCGGATCATATGAAATTTCAGAGCGCCGACCGCGGAGGAACACTTGCGGGGAATCAGATCCGCTGGATCATCCCCGCGCCGAAAAACGGGGAGAGTCAGATAGTTTCCTTCACCGCGATTCCGGAAAAGGCGGGTGCGCTCTATGAAAATCACGCGCTTGTGTCGGCCGCGGGACAGAAAGATGCGGAGACGAACCCGGTCCGCAGCTGGACCATTGCTCCGGAGAAAACCGTCGCGGATGAGAAAGGAAACAATCTGGACGGAAAGACGGCAGCGGTCGGACAGACGATTCTTTACCGCATCTCATTCGAGAATCCGTTACCGGTCAAATCCGTTTTTACCGTAAAAGACGTAATGCCGGAAGAAACCGGATACGTCTCCTCGACCCGCGGCGGAACGTTTGCGGACGGCGCGGTCCTCTGGAAGGCGGAGATCGGAGCGGGTGAAACCTTTACGGCGGAATTGAGGGTGCGCATCATCCGCAGCGGAAAATTTGTGAACCGGGCATCCGTTTCATCCGGCCTGGTTACAGCAGAGACGAACCCGGTTACGGTTTATGCTTACCGGGCGCAGCGCCTGCCGAACGCCGGAGGCAGCGGCGCCCTGCGGATTCTGATCGCGTCTGCTCTTGCATCTGCCGCAGCGGCGGGTCTTGATCTGAGGCGCAGAAAATAACAGCCGGATCCGCGCGGGCCGTCCGGCAGACGGTCCGCACGGATCCTCCGTCGTTGCTCAATGTGGCGGTTGACAAACCGGCGGATCAAGGGTATTCTTATTCTTGTTAAAAACAAATCAATAGAGAATCTTCAGGGCAGGGTGAAATTCCCGACCGGCGGTAGAGCCCGCGAGCCGAAAGGCTGATTTGGTGAGAGTCCAAAGCCGACAGTACAGTCTGGATGAAAGAGGATTGCTGACTGTGCACGTCTCCGTGTGCGGTCCCTGTTTTATGAATTGATCCGTTTGTCCTGCAGATTCGTCTGCAGGTATTTTTTATGCGCGGAAACGGGCCGCAGGCCCGGAGCCGATCGGACCGCCGGCCTTTTCCGCGCAAAGGGAAGAAGGTGTGGCAATGCCGGATAAAAAGTACATGGAGCGGGCGATTGCGCT
>ONLT01000060.1 GCA_900318755.1 uncultured Eubacteriales bacterium | reverse complement strand
TCCGATATGAGCAGCTATCTGCTGATGGGTCTGCCGGGACTTGCTTATCTCTCCGGCATGGCTGACGTGGGCTGGACCGCGATCGGGCTGGCGGTCGGAACGTATCTGAACTGGCTGTTCGTCGCGAAGCCGATCCGGCGTTACACGGAGGCGACCGGATCGATCACGATCCCGGATTTCTTCTCGGACCGCTATCGGGATGACAACCGGATCCTGATGCTGATCTCCGCGATCATCATCATTATTTTCTTTATCCCTTACACCGGATCGGGTTTCGCCGCGTGCGGCAAACTGTTTTCCAGCCTGTTCGGCGCGAATTACCACGCCGCGATGATCATCAGCGCCATCGTCATCATCGCCTACACGATGACGGGCGGTTTCCTCGCGGCCAGCACGACGGACTTTGTTCAGAGCATCATCATGACCTGCGCCCTGCTGATCGTGATGGTCTTCGGCGTACAGACGGCCGGAGGCATGGATGCGGTCATCGCAAATGCGAAAAGTCTGCCGGGGTACCTCAGCATGTCGCAGACGTACGACCCGGTCACGAAAACCGCTTCTTCCTACGGCGTGATCCGGATCATCTCGACCTGCGCGTGGGGACTGGGCTATTTCGGAATGCCGCACATTCTTCTTCGCTTCATGGCGATCCGGGATGACGAAAAGCTGAAACTCTCCAGAAGAGTCGCCAGCATCTGGGTTGTGATCTCCATGGGCATCGCGGTTTTCATCGGAATCGTCGGACTGGCGATGTCCGCGAACGGAAGCATCCGTCCGCTGGAGGGATCCGCCTCCGAGACCGTCATCGTCGAGGTCGCTTCGCTTCTGAGCCATCATGGAATTCTCGCGGTGATTTTTGCGGGCGTCATCCTCTCCGGCATTCTCGCAGCTACGATGTCCACCGCGGATTCACAGCTGCTGGCGGCGTCCTCCTCGGTGTCCCAGAACATCATTTATGAGTTTTTTAACGTGAAGATGAGTCAGAAAAATCTGATGCGCATCGCGCGGCTGTCGCTTCTTGCCATCGCGGTGGTCGGAATCGTCATCGCCTGGAATCCGGACAGCTCCGTCTTCCAGATCGTCTCCTTCGCATGGGCGGGCTTCGGCGCTTCCTTCGGACCGATCGTGCTGCTGGCGCTGTTCTGGCGCCGCTCCAACAAATACGGAGCGCTGGCCGGCCTTGTAACCGGCGGGGCGATGGTCTTTATCTGGAAGTACCTCGTCCGTCCGCTGGGCGGCGCGTGGAACATCTACGAGCTTCTGCCGGCTTTCGCCGCGGCGATTCTCGTCAATGTGATCGTGAGCCTTCTGACCCCGGCGCCGGAAAAAGCCGTCACGGATGTGTACGACCGCGTGCACGCGATGAAATAAAAGCGGCGCGTGAAGGTGATGAAGCGGCGCGTGAAGATGATGAAATAAAATTGACATCACGGAAAATTAATGGTATGGTTAACACGATTAATGCGATGACAAGGATTAGTACATTCCCGTCCAAAGCGCAGAGAGCATCCGGCCGGTGTAAGGATGCATGAGGATGTGTCTGGAACTGCCCTTCGAGCAGCTGCCTGAAATCACGGGCGCGGAACCGGATCGGAACCGCCGCGTGAGAGTAGACGCAGACGGAGATCCTCCGTTACAGGGATAAGGATATCAAGGAAGGCGCAGCCGGAGTTCGTATCCTGATGAGTGTGCGGTTATGCCGTGAAGAAGAGTGGTACCGCGAAGAATCTGATTTGATTGAAGTTCAGGCTCTCCGTCTCTTGCAAAAGCAGGGGCGGAGAGTTTTTTCATAAGTGCCGCCGCCTGCAGGATCAGGCAGATATGCATTTACAGAGGAAAACAGGAGGAAATTATGAAGAACTACAGACGTTATATCAGACAGTATTATCTTCCGCCGGAAGAGTGCCTCGACTGGGCGAAGAAAGATCACATCGACAAGGCGCCGCAATGGTGCAGCGTGGATCTGCGCGACGGAAACCAGGCGCTTGTGATTCCGATGGATCTGGAGCAGAAGATTGATTTCTATAAGCTCCTCGTCAAGATCGGGTTCAAAGAGATTGAGGTCGGATTCCCGGCCGCTTCCGAGACAGAGTACGAATTTCTCCGCCGTCTGATCGAGGATGATCTCATCCCGGACGATGTGACGGTTCAGGTTCTGACCCAGGCGAGAGAGCATATCATCAAGAAAACCTTTGAGGCGCTTGAAGGATGCAAAAACGCGATTGTTCACGTCTACAATTCCACATCCTTCGCACAGAGACAGCAGGTCTTCAAAAAATCGAAGGAGGAGGTCCGCCAGATCGCCGTGGACGGCGCGGTGATGCTCAAGGAGCTGACCGAACAGGCCGGCGCCGATTACCGGTTTGAGTACAGCCCGGAGAGTTTTACCGGAACGGAGCCGGAATACGCCCTTGAGGTCTGCAACGCGGTTCTGGATGTCTGGAAGCCGACCGCGGACAGGAAGGCGATCATCAACCTTCCGAGCACCGTCGAACTCTCGATGCCGCACGTATACGCGAGCCAGATTGAATACATGAACAAACATCTGAACTACCGCGACAACATCGTACTCTCGCTTCATCCGCACAACGACCGCGGATGCGGCGTCTCCGACGCGGAGCTGGGAATTCTCGCCGGCGCGGACCGCATCGAGGGAACTCTGTTCGGAAACGGCGAGCGGACCGGAAACGTGGACATTGTCACGCTGGCTATGAATCTGTTCTCCCACGGCGTCGATCCGGAGCTCGATTTCTCCGATATGCCGTCGATCGCGGAGCAGTATGAGAGCAACACGGGGATGCACATCGACCCGAGAAGCCCGTACAGCGGCGCGCTTGTGTTCGCGGCGTTCTCCGGGTCCCATCAGGACGCCATCGCGAAGGGCATGCACTGGAACGCGGAGAAGGATCCGGACCACTGGACCGTTCCGTATCTTCCGATCGACCCGCACGACGTGGGCCGTACGTACGACGCGGACGTCATCCGCATCAACAGCCAGTCCGGAAAGGGCGGTGTCGGATATATTCTGGAGACAAATTATGGACTCAACCTGCCGAAGAAGATGCGCGAGGTCATGAGCTACGAGGCGAAGGATCTCTCCGATCACCTGCACAAAGAGCTGAAGCCGGACGAAATCTACAGCCTGTTCAAACAGTCCTTCGAGAATGTCGTCGATCCGCTCAGCATCCACGGCGTGCATTTCAAGCAGCTTGAGGACGGCATGATCCAGGCGGAAGTCAATTCCCGCTTCGGAAGCGACGCGGCGATCGTCAAGACGTTTGCGGAGGGCAACGGCCGTCTCGACTCGGTCAGCAACGCGCTGAAGAAGGCGTACGGGTTCGATTACAAGCTCGTCACCTATCAGGAGCACGCGCTTACGCAGAGCTCCCAGTCGCTGGCGATCGCGTATGTGGGCGTCCAGAATCCGGACGGCACGTACGGATGGGGCGCCGGAACGGATTCGGATATCATCCGCGCCTCGATTGACGCGCTGGTGACGGCGATCAATAACCGATAAAAACTTTTCTTCTAATTTACGCTATGTTATAATGAGAACCGTCCCTGACAGGAGGGACGCGACGAAATTTACATCAGATGAATCAGGAGATTTTAATGAATAGTTTATACCACAGCACACGGGGCGGCGATCAGAAGACGACCGCTTCGCGTGCGATACTTGCGGGTCTGGCTTCGGACGGCGGCCTCTACGTGCCGGATTCCATCCCATCCTTCGACCTCCCGCTCACCGCTCTGGCGGATATGGATTACCGCGCGGTAGCCTTTGAAGTCATGAGCCGCTTTCTCACCGATTATACGGAAGAAGAGCTGCGTGACTGCATCGATCACGCGTACGACGACAAATTTGACACGAAGGAGATCGCACACCTGCACGAGGCAGGTGACGCGTTCTATCTGGAGCTGTTTCACGGAAAGACGATCGCGTTCAAGGATATGGCGCTGTCAATCCTTCCGTATCTGATGACGACGGCGGCGAAGAAAAACAACATCCGCGAAAAGATTGTCATTCTGACCGCGACGTCCGGCGACACCGGCAAGGCGGCGATGGCTGGCTTCGCCGACGTTCCGGGAACGGAAATCATCGTATTTTACCCGAAGGACGGCGTCAGCCCCGTTCAGGAACGCATGATGGTGACGCAGAAGGGAGACAACACCCATGTCGTCGCCATCCGCGGCAATTTTGACGACGCGCAGACCGGCGTGAAGAAAATTTTCGGCGACGGAAAGATGGCGGCAGATCTTCGGAAGGCGGGATGCCGGTTCAGCTCGGCGAATTCCATCAACATCGGGCGGCTCGTTCCGCAGATCGCCTACTATTTCTACGCGTACGCGAACCTTTTGAAGCGCGGAAAGATTCAGGCCGGAGATCCGGTCAACGTCACCGTGCCGACCGGAAACTTCGGAAACATCCTGGCGGCGCATTATGCGAAAAAGATGGGGCTCCCTGTTGGCCGCCTGATCTGCGCATCAAACAGCAACAATGTGCTGACGGACTTTTTCCGGACCGGCGTCTACGACAGAAACCGTGACTTTTTCCTCACCTCCTCCCCGTCGATGGACATTCTCGTCTCAAGCAACCTCGAGCGTCTGATCTGCGAGAGCGCAGGCGGCGATGTAAAGACGACGGCGGCGCTCATGAAGTCTCTGCGCGAGACCGGGAAATATGAGATTACCGATGCGATGCGCCGGAATATGGACGATTTTTACGGGGGATACGCGGATGAGGATCAGGTATTCGAAGAAATCCGCAGGGTCTACCGTGAGAGCCATTATGTGATCGACCCGCACACGGCGGTTGCATCGGCGGTTTATCACAATTATGTAAAAGAAACGGGCGACGGCACGGTCACAGTGATCGCGTCGACGGCAAGCCCGTATAAATTCGCACGGAATGTTCTTGCAGCCCTTGATCCGAAATACGGAAACTTTTCGGATGACGAGCAGTTTGACGCACTCGCGGAGGTTTCCGGCGTGGCGATTCCGGCCGCGATCCGCGAACTCAGGGCGGCGAAGGTACGCCATAACACCGTCGTCGACATCGCCGGCATGGAACAGTCGGTGAGAGAGATTCTTCATCTATGACAGCACTGAAAACGGAACCATCATTTTTTGAAGAGACAGTCGGAAAGATCCGGCCCGCGGATCCTGCCGCCGTGCAGGCGGCCCGCGACCGCTGGGATTCCATCGCGAAGCCTTTAAAGAGCCTTGGAACGCTGGAAGATATGATCGCGCAAATCGCGGGATGCGCCCGGAGCGCGGATGTCCGGCTGGATCGGAAGACCCTGGTGACCTTCTGCTCTGATAATGGAATTGTCGCTGAGGGTGTCACGCAGACCGGGCAGGAAGTCACCGCGATCGTCGCGGACAATCTCGCAAAAGGGAGGGCATCTGCGGCGATTCTGTGCGGGTACAGCGGCGCAAAGCTGATCCCGGTTGATATCGGAATGGTGCGGGATGTACCATCGGTACGGGATGAAAAGATTGCCCGCGGGACGGAAGATTTTCTGCACGAAGACGCGATGACGCGGCAGGAAGCCATCCGTTCCATTGAAACCGGTATGCGGATCGCAACGGAAGAAGCGGATCGGGGCGTACAGCTTCTGGCAGCCGGAGAGATGGGAATCGGCAATACGAGCTCCAGCAGCGCCGTCTCCTGCGTCCTTCTGGAAAAACAGGCGGAAGAACTTGTTGGACGGGGCGCCGGGCTGTCCGGCGAGGGCCTGAAACATAAAACGCACGTGATTGCGGAAGCCATCCGGCGGCGGCGCCCGGACCGCGATGATCCGCTGGATGTACTGGCAAAGGTCGGCGGATTTGACATCGGCGGGATGGCAGGGCTGTATCTCGGTGCGGCTTCCCGCGGAATTCCGGTGGTTCTGGACGGTGTGATCAGCGGAACCGCGGCGCTTCTGGCGGCCCGGATCGCTCCCGCAGCGAGAGATTATATGATCCCGTCCCATGCGTCGTCCGAACCGGCGGCGCCTCTGATTTTCGGGGAACTGGGGATGAACGCGCCGATGAATTTCGGCATGCACGCGGGAGAGGGCTGCGGAGCGGCGCTTCTGTTTCCGCTGCTGGATATGGCATGCCGCATCTACCGGGGTATGCCGTCCTTTGAAGAAACAAGCATCGAAGCCTATCAGCCCTTTGACAACGAGGAGTGATGAATATGATTCATTTAATCACAGGGGGGTCCGGAAGCGGAAAATCCAGATATGCGGAACAGCAGATCGAGGAGCTCGGCGACGGACCGAGAATTTATCTCGCGACGATGGCGTCGAAGGATGAGGAGAGCCGGAAACGGATCAAAAAGCATCAGGACCGGCGGCGGGGCATGAATTTCACAACGATCGAGAAACCCACGAAACTCATGGAAGTTGAAGTGCCTGAGGGAAGCAGCGTTCTTCTGGAATGCGTCTCCAATCTGCTCGCCAACGAGATGTTCATGCCGGGACAGTCGGGAATTCATTCCGTCAACGCCGTGATCGACGGGATCGAGCATATTGACCGTCAGTGTGCGAATCTCGTGATCGTGACGAATGAGGTGTTCTCGGACGGAGTCCAGTACGGCAATACGACGCACATTTATATGGAGTTTCTCGGACTGATCAATCAGCATCTCGGGCGGATGTCGGATCTGGTGACGGAGGTCGTTTA
>ONLT01000012.1 GCA_900318755.1 uncultured Eubacteriales bacterium | reverse complement strand
CGCGCCCTCAAGGGCCTCATACAGTTTCTCGAAGTCGCTCTGCTGAACCGGAAGGATCTTGGCGAGCGCTTCTTCTCTCTCCTCAACCGTGTCGGAGATGATCATCTCACGGAAGGCTTCGATACGATCCTTCTCGAAGAACATGTGCTCTGTTCTGCACAGACCGATGCCCTCGGCGCCGAGCTCATGGGCTCTCTTCGCGTCCGCCGGAGTATCCGCGTTTGTGCGGACCTTCATCGTTCTGTACTTGTCCGCCCACCCCATGATGCGCGCAAACTCGCCGGTAACCTGGGCGTCGACGGTCTCGATAACGCCGTCATAGATATTTCCGGTCGTTCCGTCAATGGAGATGTAGTCTCCCTCATGGAACTCCTTGCCCGCCAGCGTAAATTTCTTGTTTGCCTCGTCCATGACAATATCGCCGCATCCGGAGACACAGCATTCGCCCATTCCGCGGGCGACGACTGCAGCGTGGCTCGTCATGCCGCCGCGGACCGTCAGGATGCCCTGCGCGGACTTCATTCCGGTGATATCCTCCGGAGAGGTCTCGAGACGGACGAGAACGACCTTCTCGCCGCGGTTCGCCCACTCAACCGCATCGTCCGCGTTGAAGACGATCTTTCCGCAGGCAGCGCCCGGCGACGCGCCGAGTCCCTTGCCCATCGGAACGGCCTTTTTCAGAACCGCCGGATCAAACTGCGGATGCAGGAGGGTGTCAAGGTTTCTCGGATCGATCATGGCAACCGCCTCTTCCTCCGTGCGCATTCCCTCGTCGACGAGGTCACACGCAATCTTCAGAGCCGCCTGTGCGGTGCGCTTTCCGTTGCGGGTCTGCAGCATGTAGAGATGGCCGTGCTCAACGGTGAACTCCATATCCTGCATGTCTCTGTAATGATCCTCCAGCGTTTTGCAGACATCCTTGAACTGCGCGAACGCCTCCGGGAATTTCTGCTCCATCTCCGTGATCTTCATCGGGGTGCGGACGCCTGCCACGACATCCTCGCCCTGTGCGTTCGTGAGGAACTCACCGAACAGGCCCTTCGCTCCGGTCGCCGGATCACGCGTGAATGCCACGCCGGTACCGCAGTCATCACCCATGTTTCCAAAGGCCATGGACTGTACGTTGACGGCGGTTCCCCAGGAATATGGGATATCGTTATCGCGGCGGTATACGTTCGCGCGCGGGTTGTCCCACGAGCGGAACACCGCTTTGATCGCGCCCATCAGCTGCTCTCTCGGATCATCCGGGAAGGGCTCGCCGATCTTGCTCTTATATTCTTCCCTGAACTGATTCGCCAGCTCTTTCAGATCGTCTGCGGTCAGCTCGACGTCCTGCTTCACGCCGCGCTCCGCCTTCATCTTGTCGATGAGCTCCTCGAAATATTTCTTGCCGACTTCCATAACGACATCCGAGTACATCTGGATGAACCGTCTGTAGCAGTCCCACGCCCAGCGCGGATTTCCGGACTGCTCCGCCAGCGTATTGACGACATCCTCGTTCAGACCGAGGTTCAGGATCGTATCCATCATGCCGGGCATCGATGCTCTTGCGCCAGAACGTACGGAAACCAGCAGCGGATTCTTCAGATCTCCGAACTTTTTGCCGGTGATCTCCTCCATTTTTCCGATATATTCGGTGATCTGCGCGCGAATCTCATCATTGATCTCACGACCGTCCTCGTAATACTGTGTGCATGCTTCTGTTGTGATCGTGAAACCCTGCGGCACCGGCAGACCGATGTTTGTCATCTCGGCAAGGTTTGCGCCTTTTCCTCCGAGCAGCTCGCGCATGTTTGCGTTGCCCTCGGTGAATAAGTAGACCCATTTTTTTGCCATACTACTACAATCCTCCTGCTGTTTTATTAAATTGTTCTTCTCCACTACACATTTTACCTATTAACAATTGGGCCGTCAAGAAATTATCCTGCAATTTTCCGGAAAATTCCCTGTTAATCAGCGTTTTTCAGGGCAAAACGACGATCATCGGATCTGTCCGCTATACACGGACAGTGCGGGGCCAAAAACATCACCGGACACTTTACGTAATGATTGCATTTTCGATGAATGCGTGTTATATTTATTTTGTTGCGGAAACATAGCTCAGCTGGGAGAGCATCTGGGTCACAACCAGAAGGTCATGGGTTCGAGCCCCGTTGTTTCCATCGGAATAAATCCCCGGAGATCTTGACCAAAAGGCCTCCGGGGATTTTTATCTCCTTTTCTTATTTTTCACAAAAAGCGGCCAGCCGATTAAAGGTTGATCGCTTTTATCTTTGGATTTATACCATCAAAAAAAGTTAACGCTTATTGAATAGACCACTACAATATTAAAAGCCGCCAAAATCAGCGGAAATATGCACTCCTGATGCTTATATGATATGCTGCTTCGATTATTATATGACGCCAGAAACGGCAGCATAAGAACCGGAAGAAAATATCTTCCCTGCGCTCCCGCTATACTATCCGCGCCGACACCGGTCCATGTAAGATAAAACCCTACGCCGATAATCAGATAAACGCTTACCGTAATGACCCAGAACCATACCTTCTCAAGAATGTTTAACGCTTTTTTTTCAGCGCCAAAATACGGAGAAATAGCAAGCATGATCAGGAATCCGACGACCGGGCCCATTCCGATATCGATATTAAGCCATCCCAGACTCAAACCAATCGTATTCAGTAACATTCCGGCATCATGAAGAAAGAATTTCTCTATCGCCTTGTGCAGATGCTTTGGCGCTGATTTAATCATATCAATTTGTCTAGCCGAATCGACATTGGCTGCAGTAAAATATTCTTTAAAACTGTCAACAGCAAAATAATTCTGAGCGAATCTGTACCAAAATGCCCCGATTCCTATTGCAATAATGACATTAATAATTAAATATCCCCATCTTTTTTTAATTTTTTCATCTTTATTTTCCGTTTTCAGCAACAACAGACTGATGCCAAGCAGGGGCAGATACGCTATCTTTGAAATAATAATGAATACGCTTAGAATAGTATAGATCACCTTTTCCCAGATGGAAAAAGGCTCGGGTTTATTTTTAATATACAGCGTCATCGAAATAAAAAGCACCGCGCATGAATCTAACATCGAATCAGCTGATAAAGATGCCGCCTGCTGCAATACCATCGGCAGGAATGCTACGACCGCAACTGTATATTTACCGATCGGAATAATCTTTATCGACATATATATGGCAAAGATAAAAAAAGCATAGTTAAATATCCTGGCCAGATAAAAAGCCAGCAAACCATTTATCGAAAATATTCTGCCAATAAAGAATCCGAATCCAGAGAATATATATGACAGAAAACTATAACCAGCGGCAGATGTCTGATCAGCCACCATGTCATTGTAATCCGTTTTTTCCTTCAACAGAGTATTAAACTGTTCATACGTCGTACACTGTTCTAATTCATGGCTCTCCAAAAAACGCGGAACAAAAATTTCCGGAGCATGATCTTCGGGCTGCTCTGTAACTAATCTGCCTGTCGACACCTCATAGGCTTTGAGCATATGAGCATGTTCATCAGGGACAACGGTCGGCGGGACAAAGAAAACATAAAGCATTCCGACGGGTATCAGAAATAATATAAAAATCTTTGCAAACGCTGTTTTATTTCTCTTAATCTGCAAATAAACAGTCCATACAGTGAATGCAATAAAAAAAGCTGCAAACAATACATATTTCAGCGGAAAAAATCCCAGATAGTACTTGATGATGGTTAATTCGTAAACAGAAAAAGCAAAAAACACACCTAATATAAATTCGATAACAGCTGCATATCTGTTAATAAAATCAGTTAGTTTTTTCACTTAAGTCCCCCTCTGTTTCAATTCCGGAACTCTCCCGACTGTGCTATCGCATTATGTGTCTGGACGCTTTGCTGCAAATCAAAACAAGCTGTGGTATGAAGAAGCTGTAGGCAATAACCTGAGCAAGACTCGTTCCATTCATTCCGAAATGAACCGTCAACGGCCTTGTGATAATCAGCAGCAGTATGAAGGTGACACTCATGCCCGTCAGAATCTCCTTTATTTTCCGGAATGCTACCGCGATCGCATACAGAATCCAGATAACCGCAAGCAGAATTGTACACATAATAATTAACGGGAATCTGCTGTAATACTCCAGGATCGAGCTGCCAAATAGCAAAGACAGGCCCGCTCGTCCGATAAGCAGGCCGCCGGCCATGGAAACCACCGCAAGTACCGCCAGCGCCAGATAAACCTTCTTCAGAATTCGCGAGACCCCCTCACCATCTCCCGCTTCTATTTTCACAGAGATAGCCGGGATAAACGGGACAAATATCACCTGCGCAAAAACCTGAACTGCAAGCGTCGGCGAAGCCATGGACGTATAGATCCCAAGTATATGATTGCCGCAGACATCCTGTAAAACATTCTTTGGAATCAGGTTGATGCTGTTAAGCATGAGTGTAAAGATAACGATCGGAAGGCAGGTCCCCATGAGTTTCCATACTTTTGGGCCCGGGCGAATAAATGTCAGTCCGGAAGAACATTTTTTCGTGTTGGTCCAATCCCATAACCAGAAGAAGACAAAACTCTGTACGGCCACGAAGATCAGAGCGAGAATTACATCTCTGCGCAAGTACATGACCAAGCCAAATACAACCAGCGTAGCTGCGCCCCGGAAAATAAACGACTTCCCGATCACATCGTAGCGATCACCAAACTGATCCACTCCATGCAGCACGTCAATCATCGCTTCCGCAACCCGTATCAGCATAAACGCCATAATGCATTCCCGCTGATAGCGGTCCTCAACGCAGAAAACAGCGAAAATAAAACAGGCAACAATGGACATCAGGCAGGAAATGACACGGCTGCACAAATACTCAGAATCAGAGTATTCATGATTCACGTCCGAGACCTGAAAATTTCTCATGCTGAACAGGGAAATCGCAGAGAATGTGCTGCTGGTCGTCATCGCAAGGTTCAGATATCCGGCCGACTGGTAATTACCCAGGCGTACGACCAGAACCGTCATCGCCCATTGGCATATCAGGTAAATAAAATTACCGATTGTATTCCATGCTACACTCTTTTTCATTGATCCGAAGATTCCTTTTCTGCCTGCAGCAGACCAAGTTCCTGAATCAGCCGCTTGATCACTTCACTCTGCTTTGAGATAATGACGGTCTGAGAATATAAAATGCATAAGATCAATCCAATAGCAAGAAAGATCAGCATATTCTGCGGAACAGAGATTCCCAATAATCTGCAGACAACCAATTGAAGCCGCGGGATCAAATCAAACAGTAAATAGATAATTCCAACGCCAAACCAGACCAGTGCATGCTTGACTTCCAGTTTTTTTCGCCGGACGCTGTTAATGATATGAACGATGCCAAAAATAACCACCAGTGCAACGATGATTTGCAGCTTAAAATTCATTCAGATCTCCTCTTCTCTTTCCGTGTGGATATCGCTGCGATCCAGCAGGCGACAGGCACTTTTATCATATAGTAAATCGATTTTTTCAGCGAAATCGAGGACTCGCCGCTGGAACGCGCATGCATCCGAACCGGAATCTCACGGATCCGGTATCCCTTTTTCAGAAGCACAACCACAGATTCCGGCTCCGGATAATCTTTTGGATAGGACTGTGCAAACAAATGAATAATCTCCCTGTTGACAAGCCGCATGCCAGATGTCGGGTCCGTCACCGTTGTTCCTGTCAGATGACGAATCAGCCAGGAAAAGTAGCGGATCCCGATCCGTCTCAATCCGGTTGACTGGAAACCCTCGTTGTTAATAAATCTGGAACCAATGATCATGTCGGCCTGGTCATTTTCCAGTTTTGTCATCATTTCATGTAAGAAGGTGGCATCATGCTGTCCGTCACCATCCATCTGGATCGCACAGTCGTACTGATGCCGATCCGCATAAATATATCCGGTCTGAACCGCACCGCCGATTCCTGTATTCACAGGAAGATTGATATGCCTGATCTGATGCTCCTCAAGGACTCTCTTCGTATCATCCGTAGAACAATCATTGATGACAATATAGTCAAAATCAGGTGCATTTATCTGAATATTATGAACTGTTTGAACGATTGCTTCCGCCTCATTGTAGGCTGGAATAATAACAAGTCCCCTCATAACTCTCTCCCATCTCTCAATCTATATTTCAAATAACCGCTTCAAGAACATTCATGATTCTTCGAATTTGTACGCTTACCCATGCCTGAAAATCAGATAACCGCAATCCCACGCATATTTCTCAGCCAGATGATGATGCTCTGCCAGGTATTCTGCACTGTTATAGACCGGTATGCATATGCTAACTAATGACGACTGCGTTTTTTGATTCATAAAATGATCTCTTGGGCTTTACGTAAAACAGATTGTCCTGCCTGCCACTCCTGACTTATAATAATCCCCTAAAATACATATGTAATACTATAAATTTCTTCAAACTGAAAGTCAACCGGTTTCATTCCTCTTTACATCCTGTGAAGATATCACCTCAGGAAAGGCGCCGGCATTATCCGCCTGGAGCTCTGCATTGTCAAGAAACAGCTCCAGCGCCGAGGACCGGTATGCGGTTTTGCTGGTCACTGCGCAGATCGTGGAGCGGATAACGGGGTTGATAATCGTTCGGATTCCGAGCGATTCTGCCGGGCCGCAGGTCCGCACCGAGCCGCAGGTCCGCGCCGGGCCGCAGGACTGCACCTGACCGCGCCCGCCGCAGTCCGCATCACACGGCGCGGCGGATTCTTCAATTAAAGAGGCTGCCGAAAGCGGAACGATCGCGTACCCCAGCCCCGCTTCTGCCCATGAAATGCAGGTTCGCGCGTCGTCCGCGACGCAGTAGTAATGAGGAATGTCTCCCGTCTCAGAGAAGCTGGCATCCAGGAGATGCTTCCATCTCCGATAGATGATGAGAGGCAGCGCCCGGAGATCCTCCAGCGGAATTTCATCGTCCCGGGTTCCGCCGTTCCCGCCGGGAGACGGTACCGTGACAGGCGACGTGCCGCCTGCGCGGTTTTTCCGAAGTCCGACTGCGCAGAGGGATTCTGTATCAAGCTCCCGAATCTGATAAGACGGGTTCTGGGTGAAGGGCGTCCGGACCAGCGCCAGATCCAGCAGGTCGGAATTCAGCCGGTCCAGAAGCTCGTAAGTATTGGCCTCTGTCAGTTCGAAGTGCACATCCGGGTAACGGGCGGAAAACGGGATGACGAACCGGCGCAGCAGACTTCCGGACGCCGAAGAGATGACGCCGAGCCGTATGGTGCCGCTTTTGCCTGTACGGCGGTCCCTCAGCTCTTTTTCAGTTGCGTCCGCCAGCTGCAGCATGTTTTTCGCCCGGCGGTAAAAGAAATCTCCGGTCTCTGTCATCTGAACATGTCTGGCTCCTCTGATCAGAAGCGGCGCACCGATTTCCTCCTCAAGCTGCCGGATCTGGGCGCTCAGAGGCGGCTGCGTCATATGCAGCTTTCTGGCCGCTGCCTGAAACGTTCCTTCCTCCACGATTACCGTATAGTACCGCATCTGCTTCAGTTCCATATTGCCTCCCGGGTCCGCGGACGCCGCTCTGTTATCATTATCTTCGGTTCCGTTTTTATTTTATACAGAAATCATATTCTTTCAATATAAAATTAATAATTTTCATATAGATATTCCGGTGCTACGATAGGAAGGCAGTGGAAATCTGATCCCGGTACAATCGCATAAACAGAAAGGAAACGTATGAAATCGCTGCTTGTCTATCTCAAAAAATACCGCAGAGAATCGATTCTGGCCCCGCTGTTCAAGATGCTGGAGGCAACCTTTGAGCTTCTGGTTCCTCTCGTCATGGCCGCGGTCATTGACACAGGTATTCAAAATCATGACCGGCACTATGTCCTGTCCATGTGTCTGGTGCTTATTCTCCTCGGAGTCGTCGGCCTGGCTGCTTCCATCACCGCCCAGTATTTCGCAGCAAAGGCTGCCACCGGCTTTGCCGGTGCGCTGCGGCACGCGCTTTTTGATAAAATTCAGAGCCTTACCTTCTCCCAGATGGACCTGTTCGGCACCGATACGCTGATCACACGGCTGACCAGCGACGTGAATCAGGTCCAGAACGGGGTGAACCTGTTCCTGCGGCTGTTTCTGCGTTCCCCCTTCGTTGTCCTCGGTGCGATGGTGATGGCGTTTACCGTGGACGCTCACGCTGCGGTTCTGTTCGTGATCACGATCCCTGTTCTGTCCGCCGTGATCTTCGGCATCATGCTGGCGACCATGCCGCTCTACAAAAGAGTACAGGCCAATCTTGACAAGATTATGACCGGTACAAGGGAAAACCTCACGGGCGTCCGCGTGATCCGCGCGTTCCGGAAAGAAGCGGATGAAACCAGACATTTTCACGAAAACAATCAGATTCTTGCCGCCTCGCAGAAATTCGTGGGCAGAATCTCCGGCCTGATGAATCCGCTGACTTACGTGATCATCAATCTTTCCACCTGCGCCCTGATTTATGTCGGCGCACTGCGGATCAACACGGGCATTCTGCAGGCGGGACAGGTGGTCGCGCTCTTGAACTATATGTCTCAGATTCTGATCGAGCTGATCAAACTGGCGAATCTGATCATCCAGATCACCAAGGCGGCGGCCTGCGGCGACCGGATCGCGGCTGTGCTGGCCGTACAGCCGGATATGGCGGACGGCAGTGCGGAGCCAAAGACAGACAGCGGTCAGGCGCCCGCCGTCGCCTTTAAGGATGTGTCTCTCTTATACCGGGAAAGCGCCGGGCATGCGCTGGAGCACATCTCATTCGAGGTGCAAAAAGGCCAGACGGTCGGAATCATCGGCGGCACCGGAAGCGGGAAATCTTCGCTCGTAAACCTGATCCCCCGCTTCTACGATGCGACCGAAGGAGAAGTGGATGTCTTCGGACAGGATGTCCGGGCACTGAACGCGGTCTCACTGCGGAATCATATCGGAATCGTGCTTCAGAAGGCGGAGCTCTTCAAAGGAAGCATCGAAGACAATCTCCGGTGGGGCGACGCGGACGCCGAAGCCCGGGATTTCGCACAGGCGCTGGAGATCTCTCAGGCGAAGGAGTATGTGGACAGGAAGCCGGGCGGGATCCGGTATATGCTGGAGCAGAACGGCCGCAATCTTTCCGGAGGCCAGAAGCAGCGCCTGACAATCGCCCGGGCCCTTATGAAGAAACCGGATATACTGATTCTTGACGACAGCGCGTCGGCGCTCGACTTCGCGACGGATGCGAAGCTGCGCCTGGCGATCCGGAAGATGAGTCATTCGATGACGACCTTCATCGTCTCCCAGCGCGCGGCTTCTGTTCAGTATGCGGATCTGATTCTTGTTCTGGACGACGGAAAACTCGTCGGAAAGGGATCACACGAAGAGCTGCTTCAGTCGAATGAGGTTTATCAGGAGATTTACTATTCCCAGTTCCCGAAGGAGGCCGCCAATGAGTAACGATGAAAAAAAGAGCAGTCAGAAAATGACGATCCAGAGAATTATCCGGTATATCGGAAAATACAGAATTTATCTGTTTCTTTCCCTGTTCCTCGCCGTCGTCACGGTGCTGCTGACGCTGTACATTCCGAAGCTGACCGGGCGGTCCGTGGATTATATGATCGGAAAAGGAAAGGTGGACTTCTACGGAGTCCGCGGGATCATTGTCAGAATCATCATCTGCGCCGTTATCACAGGCGTCGGCCAGTGGCTGATGAATCTGTGCAACAACAAGATGACCTTCGAGGTGGTGCGCGATATCCGAAACGACGCCTTCGAAAAGATCGAGAAGCTTCCGCTCAGCTTTATCGACGCCCATCCCTACGGGGATATCGAAAGCCGGGTCATCGCAGACGCGGATCAGTTCGCGGACGGGCTCCTGATGGGATTCACGCAGCTGTTCAGCGGCGTGGTGACGATTCTCGGAACTCTGGGGTTCATGCTTTCGGTCAATGTGAAAATTACACTCGCCGTTGTCGTCATCACACCGGTTTCATTTTTTGTGGCCGGCTTCATCTCAAAACGGACCTATTCCATGTTCCGGGAGCAGTCCGCGATCCGCGGGGAACAGACCGGGCTCATCAACGAGATGGTGGAGGGGCAGAGAGTGGTCAAAGCTTACAACCAGAGAGCTCATGTCCTCTCCGGGTTCGATGAGATCAATGACCGGCTCACCGAAACCACGATGAAGGCGGTGTTTTACTCATCCATCACGAACCCGGCGACACGGTTTGTCAACAGTCTGGTTTACACCAGCGTTGGCATCGTCGGAGCCTTCTCTGTGATAAACGGCTCCCTTACGGTCGGGCAGCTGACCGCTTTCCTGAGTTACGCGAACCAGTACACAAAACCGTTCAATGAGATCTCCGGCGTGGTCACGGAACTGCAGAACGCAATCGCCTGCGCAGCCAGAGTGTTTGAACTGATTGACGAGCCGCCGCAGAGTCCGGACACGCCGGATGCGGCAGCCCCGGATGCATTTCAGGGTCATGTTCTTCTGGATCAGGTGGATTTCTCCTACACGGAGAACACACCTCTGATTGAAAATCTGTCTCTGGAGGCGAAGCCGGGCCAGAAGATCGCGATCGTCGGCCCGACCGGATGCGGCAAGACGACTCTGATCAATCTGCTGATGCGTTTTTACGACGTCCGGGGCGGGTCCATCTGCGTTGACGGAACGGATATCCGGAAGATCACAAGAAACGCCCTCCGGGGCGGATATGGGATGGTGCTGCAGGACACATGGCTGAAATCCGGAACAATCCGGGAAAATATCACAATGGGAAACCCGGACGTCAGCGAGGAGGAAATGATCCGCGTCGCAAAGACCTGCCATATTCATTCGTTCGTCATGAAGCTCCCGAAGGGCTATGATACGCCTGTTGCGGACAACGGAGAGGATTTCTCTCAGGGGCAGAAGCAGCTGCTCTGCATCGCCCGGGTCATGATGTGCCACCCGTCTATGCTGATTCTGGACGAGGCTACGTCCTCGATTGATACCAGAACCGAGCTGCGGATTCAGGAAGCCTTCGGCCTCATGATGGAAGGACACACCAGTTTCATCGTGGCGCACCGGCTTTCCACAATCCGGTCGGCGGATGTGATTCTCGTTATGAAGGACGGACAGATCATCGAGCAGGGAAACCACCGGGACCTCATGAAAGCGAAGGGCTTCTACTACAACCTGTATCAGAGCCAATTCCTGGGACGGGCGATCTGACGGGTGATTAAAGGCGCAGCCGCCGGAAATTCTCCTGACGCAAAATATGCAAAAAAAATAACCGGTGTCCGAAAAAAGAATCGGCACCGGCTATTTTTTGCCAATGATTACTTGTTGTAGTTAACGATCTCGCCGAACTCAGCCTTGAGAGAAGCGCCGCCGATCAGTCCGCCGTCGATGTCCGGCTTAGCGAGCAGCTCTTTGCAGTTCGAAGCCTTCATGGAACCGCCGTACTGAATGCGGATCGCATCAGCCGTAGCCTCATCGTACATCTCAGCGATGCAGTCGCGAATGCCCTTGCAGACTTCCTCCGCCTGATCAGCCGTAGCAGTCTTGCCGGTTCCGATCGCCCAGATCGGCTCGTACGCGATGACCGCGGTCTTTGCCTGATCCGCCGTCACGCCCTGGAAACCGACCTTAACCTGCTGACGGATCCACTCCATCGTGATGCCCTGCTCTCTCTGCTCAAGAGACTCGCCGCAGCACATGATCGGGGTCAGGCCGTGCTCAAACGCTTTCAGGATCTTTTTGTTGATGTCCTCGCTGGTCTCGTAGAAGTATCCTCTTCTCTCGGAATGTCCGAGGATGACATACGAAACACCTGCGTCTACAAGCATAGCAGGAGAAATCTCACCGGTGTACGCGCCCTTCTCTTCGAAGTACATATTCTCGGCCGCAACCTTGACGTTTGTTCCCTTGACCGCCTCAACGACCGGAACGATGTCGATCGCCGGAACGCCGTAAACAACATCCACGTCGTCGTTGTTGACGAGCGGCTTCAGAGTTTCGACCAGAGCGAGCGCCTCGCTCGGGGTCATATTCATTTTCCAGTTACCTGCAATGATTTTTCTTCTTGCCATGATGTGGCCTCCTTTAAATTCGGGAACGGATCCCTTCGCTTTTACAGTCTGTGTTCATTATAATACAAAAATTCCGAAAATCATCCATTATTTATCGTCTGCGGACACAACGCCCGGAAGCGCCTTGCCCTCGAGGAATTCAAGAGAAGCGCCGCCGCCGGTGGAGATGTGGCTCATCTTGTCCGCATACCCCAGATGCTTGACAGCGGACGCGGAATCTCCTCCGCCGATGATCGTTGTCGCGTCAGTCTCAGCCAGAGCCGCAGCGACCGCTTTCGTGCCCTTCGCGAGAACCGGGTTCTCGAACACGCCCATCGG
>ONLT01000056.1 GCA_900318755.1 uncultured Eubacteriales bacterium | reverse complement strand
CGCTTTCTGCGCCATCCGCAGATTTATCTCTTCGGGGCGGCTGTTTTTCTTCTGCTCCAGATCCTGTGTGTGTTCGACGTGAGCGGCGTCATTTTTATCACGGACCGCTCGTACCACAATGAAAAGACGGATATGCTCGCGGCGCTGCGGTTTGCTGCGGAAAATACGCGGAACATCCTGAAGCCGGGAAGGCTCCGGACCGGGCTGACCGCGCTTCTGGCCGGCGTGCTGTTCAGCCTCGGGATGATCCCGAGCGCGGTGAACCGCGTCGCCCTGTCGGATTTTATCTCCCGATGGATCGAGGGAAGTCCCGCGGTGATCGCCGGCATCGCGGCGCTGATCCTGCTGCTGGCGGTCCTCTTTCTGAACCGGATGTACGTCTTCCACTATGTCACGCTGGAAGGCTGCACATACAAAGAGGCCCGGCTGCGCAGCCGGAATCTTTCGCGGGGGCGCCGCGGGAAGGATTTTCTGACGATGCTCGCCCTCGAGGCGGTGTTCTATCTGATTTACGCCGCGGCGATCGCGGTCGGCCTGCTGATCGCACTGGGAATCAGCCGCCTTTTCGCCTGGTCGACGGGGCTGCACTTTCTGTCCGAGACCGCCGCGCTCGTGATTCTCGCTGCGACGATGATCGTTTTCACCGCTCTCGGAACCCCGGTCGGATACCTCTGCGTGGCCGTCCGGTATTACCGCCACAAAGAAGAGGCGGGAGAGCGGGCGAAGAGTCTTCCGGTTCAGAAATCGGAGAAAAAACGGGAGAAGCAGGGAACGATGAAAATCGGCCGCTTCCGCGTCGGAAAGCGTACGGCGGCCGGAGGACTTCTGATCCTCGCGGCGCTTGTGCTGCTGCCGTATTATATCAGCTGGACGCAGCGCGGCTACAGTCTGAACGTCGAGTTTCTGCACCGGATGCAGGTGACGGCCCACCGCGGGGCGTCGCGCTATTATCCGGAAAATACGATGGCCGCGTTTGAGGGCGCGGCGGAGCAGGGCGCGAACTGGATCGAGCTTGATGTACACGAGAGCAGCGACCGGAAAATTTTTGTGATGCACGACAGCAGCTTCCGGCGGACGGCAGGAACGAACCGGTCCGCATGGGAGCTGACCTATGACGAAATCTCGAAGCTCGACGCGGGCAGCTTTTTCGGCAGCGCGTACGCGGGGGAGCAGATTCCGCTGCTGTCCGACGTGATCCGGTTTGCGAAGCAGGCGAAAATCCCCCTCAACATCGAGATCAAGCCCTCCGGTCACGAGGAATTTCTTGAGAATGATCTCGTAAATCTGCTGGAGGAGGAAAACTTTACCGGCCAGTGCGTCGTGACCTCTCAATCCTACGCATCCATATCAAAGGTAAAGGATCTGAACCCGGACATCAAAACGATCTACGTCATGGGGTTCGCCTACGGAAACATCAGCCGGCTGAAAAAGGCGGACGGATTCAGCGTCCGTTACACGAGCGTCACAGGCGATCTGGTCAGCCGGGTGCACAACGCCGGAAAGGAGATTTACGCCTGGACCGTCAACAGCCGCTGGGCCATCGACGATATGATCGACCGGCAGGTTGACAACATCATCACCGATAACGTTCCCCTGGCGAAGAGCCGGATTGAAAAAAATGAGTCCGGAGACGTGCTGGCAGGATACCTCCGCCTGCTGAATGATCTGATCTGATGCGGCTTCCGGCGCATCATCAAAATAATTGGTGAAATCGCCGAAAAGATTATAAAAAAAGCCTGAACTTTGTGACGAAAAAATAACGAAATAGATTGCGTGCACAAAAAACCCTTGATATAATGAGAAACAGTTGGAAATTTTTATGGAGGTGTCATTATGTCTTCGACAACAGTGTGGCTAGTTGTACTTTGTCTGATTGTCATCGCCATCATCTACATTTTTGCTAATTATGCAAAAATTAAAAAGATGGATGAAGGCACACCAGACATGATCGAGATGTCCGGTATTATCCGTTCGGGCGCAAACACGTTCATGAAAACGGAATATCGGAGCATCATCATCGTACTGCTCATCGTGGCCGTCATCTTTACGTTATTTATCGAGAAGACGTGCGGACTCACGTTCCTGATCGGAGGATGCATGAGCAGTATCGTCTGTGTTCTCGGTATGAGAAGCGCGACCTACGCGAACGTCCGTACCGCGAACAAAGCGAGAGAGACTCTTTCGATCGGCGAGACCGTCAAAGTCGCTCTCTGCGGCGGATCTGTCTCCGGTCTTTCCGTTCAGGCGTTCGGAATGCTGGGACTGGTTCTGATTCTTCTGGTAACCGGTGGCGTCGATCATACGGCGGTCAGCACGGGACTTCTCGTAAACCTTCCGTGCAACCCGACTGTTATGCGTGTTTCCACGTATTCTCTCGGCTGCTCCATCGTCGCTATGTTCAACCGTGTTGCCGGCGGTAACTACACCAAGGCAGCGGATATCTCTTCCGATATCCTCGGAAAACTCCGCCACGACCTGCCGGAGGACGACAGCCGTGTTCCGAACACGATCGCGGACTTCATCGGTGATAACGTAAACGATATCGCCGGAAACTGCTCCGACCTGCTGGAGTCCTTCGTCGCAACCCTGAGCTCTTCCATCATGATCGCCGTTACGCTGTTCCAGAGCGCGACCATGAACGAGCATGAGGGAATCACAGACGCGACCTTCAACATGACCATTATTTTCCCGATCGTTCTCGCTGCGTGCGGACTGATCGGATGCCTGGTCGGACTCGGCATTGCGAACGTCAAGAAGATGGGCGACAACCCGTCCAAAGAGCTGGACCTGTCCACCTGGATCTCCGCGGGACTGACCATCGTCCTCGGCGGAATCGCAAGCTATCTGGTATTTAGCGGCGTGGGTCTTTACAGTGAGTTCAAACTCGGCTGGGCTTCTCCGTGGGTATCCGCGATCATGGGTATCGCCAGCGGCGTCGCAATCGGTGTCATCACGGAGTATTATACAAGTACGGATTACAAGCCGACGAAAGAGCTGGCTGAGATCTGCCAGGAGGGCGAAGCATTCGTCGTCACAAAGGGCGACGCGATCGGTTCCCGTTCCTGCCTGCTTCCGATCCTGCTGATTGCAATCGCGCTGCTGATCTCCGGCAATGTCTGCGGTACGTACGGCATCGCGATCTCCGCGCTGGGAATGCTTGCATTCGTAGGCGCTACGGTTTCCATCGACGCGTTCGGACCGATCGCGGATAACGCGGGCGGACTGGCAGAGTCCTGCCACCTCGATCCGGAAGTTCGTGTCATCACCGATAAGCTCGACGCGGTCGGAAACACCACGGCTGCAATCGGTAAAGGTTTCGCGATCGGTTCCGCTGCTTTTGCGACGGTTTCCCTGATCGTCGCTTACGTCGGAAACTATACGGATCCGAGTCAGGATCTGATCCTGAACTTCGCGTCCTTCATGGTCGTAGCCGGCGGTATCCTCGGCGGTGCTCTTGTTGAGTACTTCTGCGCGATCCTTACGGACAACACCATCGACTCCGCAAAGATAATGGCGGATGAGGGCGACAAGATGATGTCGATCCCGGGCGTTCTGGAAGGAACCGTGAGACCGGATTACAACCACATGATCCGCCTTGCCGCGCAGGAAGCGATCCGCAAGATGGTATTCCCGGCGATCATGGCTCTTCTGATCCCGGTTGTCGGCGGCCTTCTCTTTGGCGTCCAGTTCGTCGGCGGTATCCTGGTCGGCGCTACGATCGTCGCGATCCCGCGTGCGATCTTCATGGGCAACTCCGGCGGCGCGTTCGATAACGCGAAGAAGTACATCGAGAGCGGAATGCTCGAGGGCGCGGGCAAAGGATCTCCGGCGCACAAGGCTTCTGTCACCGGTGATACGGTCGGTGATACCCGTAAGGATGTCGTCGGTGTCGCGCTTGATATCTTCATCAAGCTGATGTCCACCGTCGCGAACACACTCGCTCCGATCCTCAAGACCGTATCTCTGATCAAGTAATCATCCGACGGTTTTGGTGATGGAGACAAGAAAAAATCATTGAAACGAAAACCCCCGGTGCTGCGGCGCCGGGGGTCTGTATATACGGAACGCCTCTGTCGTACGGCAGAGGCGTTCCAGTTATTTATCAGGAGATACTTCGTCTGAAGTCCGGCTGAGCACCGGATGATTGTCAGATGATATCTTCGCGCTTCACGTATCCCGGTTTTTCCGGTGTTCCGATGATCTCGTCCACGTGCTTGATCTCCGCCCACTTGTCGATCACTTCGTAATCGACGTGGATGCCTTTTCCGATGACGGAGTGCGCCTGAATGATGGAATTCCGGACGACTGCGCCCTCCTCGATGCGGACGCCGCGGCCGATGATGGAGTTCTCGATCGTTCCCTTGACGATGCAGCCGTTGGATACCATGGAGTTCTTGACGGATGCGCCCTCGAAGTAATGGGTCGGGCAGGAATCCGATGTGACCGTGTAGATCGGCCAGTTCTCATCGAAGAGCTCGTTGGCGCGGTCAATATCCAGCAGCTCCATGTTTGCGTCATAGTACGTCTTGAAGCTGTTAATCGGCGCGAAATAGCCGCGGTGCGGGATGGCGCGCACGTCCAGATCCGCGCACTGGTGATTGACGATGTTCGCGAGGGTGTAGACCGAGGAAATCGAAAGGGCCTTGCGGACCAGCTCGATGAAGAGCTCGCGTCTCATGACATAGGTGTCCATGAAGATGTTGCGCTCTTTCGCGGTGCCCCGGTTCCGCTCGATCGACTCGACGCCCTTCTGGCGGTTCAGCGTCAGATAGTCGCAGTTGAGGTACATGTTGTCCTTGGCGTCCGTCACCCGCTGATAGAGGAGCGAGATGTCCGCGCCGGACTCGATGTGCTGCTCCAGCAGCGCCTTATAATTCTGCGCGTAGACCATGTAGCTCGGCGCGATGACGACGTACGGGAACGGGAGCCGCTCGATGATGGACAGGTTCTCCATAAACGCCGCGATGTCGGTGTTGTAGATATCGCTGGAGGAGTTCGCCTCCGCGAACAGAACCTGAATGTGGCCGCGCTTCGAGTTGATGTTGTAGCTGCCCGCGCTGCGGATGTGTTCGGTCAGGGAACGCGGGTTCTCGCGGACATAGACCAGAATGCGGTCGATGGCGCTGTTGCTCATATTGGAAATCGGAAAATCAATGACGCGGTAGCGGCCGGCGAAGGCGAACGCGCCGATCGGGCGGTATGTCTGAAGCCCTTCTACATGCACGTAATTTGCGGATGAATTGATGATTCCAAAAGCTCTGGCCATTATTCCTCCCCCTTCACATTCTTTGCGACAAGTTCAATGTTCTCACTGTCTTTGCTGCCGACCGTGGCGCCCGCTCCGACGGTGACGTCCTCCGCGACAAGTGAGCGTGTCACAACCGCGCCGGATTTCACGGTGCTTCCCGGCATCAGAACGGTATCGATGACCGAAGCGCCCTCCTCGACGGTGGTGTTGGTGAAGAGAACGGAGTTTTTCACTTTTCCGCGGACGATGCAGCCCTCGGAGATATACGCGCGGTCCACCTCCGCATCCGGACTGGTGTACTGCGGCAGCGCGTTCACATCCTGTGTGTAGATGCGCCAGGTCGGGTCGGACAGGTTCAGGGCGTTTTTCTCATCCAGAAGGTCCATGTTCGCCTCCCAGAGGGAATCGATCGTTCCCACGTCTTTCCAGTAGCCCGTGAATTCGTAGGCGAAGAGGCGTCTGTTATCCGCAAGGAGCGTCGGGATGATATCCTTGCCGAAGTCGTGGCTCGAATCCGCGTCCTTCATGTCCGCGATCAGCATACGGCGAAGCAGTTTCCAGTTGAAGATATAGATACCCATAGATGCGAGATTGCTTTTTGGCTGTGCGGGTTTTTCTTCAAATTCAACGATCCGTTTTTCCTCGTCGGTGTTCATGATACCGAACCGGCTCGCCTCGGAGATCGGGACCGGGATGACGGCGATGGTGCAGTCCGCCTTGTGCTCCTTGTGGTACGCGAGCATTTTCGCGTAATCCATCTTGTAAATGTGATCGCCCGAGAGAATCAGAAGATACTCGGGTTCATAGCTGTCGATAAAGTCGATGTTCTGGGAGATCGCGTCCGCAGTGCCGCGGTAGATGTCCAGATTCGCGTCCGCCTTCTCGCGCGGAGGGAGAATGTAAACGCCGCTCCCCTTGGAATCGAGACCCCAGAGCCGCCCCTGAGCCGCGTAACTGTTCAGTAAAACGGACTCGTACTGCGTCAGGACCCCGACCACGTCGATTCCGCTGTTCGCGCAGTTACTGAGCGGAAAATCGATGATCCGATACTTGCCGCCGAAATGGACCGCCGGTTTCGCCATTTTGTTTGTCAGCGCTTTTAAGCGGCTGCCGCGCCCGCCGGCGAGAATCATTGCCATCATGTCATTCTGCATAGAGCCAACCTCGCTTTCTGATATTTTTCTAACATATATATTATACAGGAATCGCGGAACAACGTAAACATAAATTGCCCATAAAATGCGATCAGATTCCGGGAGAAATTTATGTCGGCGCGATCCGTATAATCAGGGAGGCTGCGCCGTGCCCTTCACGAAAGATGCAGGTCCGAAAGAAGCAGAACGGGCGCGGGTTGATAAAAGAAACGTTTCGTCAAATGTACTGATTTATGTAAAAATATTTTGTGTAATATGCAAATTTTATCGCCGAAAGGGACAGGCGCAGCAGCGGTCAGTCCCTGCGGCGCTTCTCGATCCGCTTCAGCAGATTCTGCCGGTCCTCGCTTGCGTGCCGCTCGCGCTCGCGGATCTCATTCTCGATGTGCTCCGCTTCCTCCGGAGATTCGCGGCGGATCAGAAGTCCCGGGGCGATGCTCTTCTTTGAACGCTTCGTCACGTAGAAATATCCGATCACCGAGAATACGACGGCGCCGATAAAGTTGACGAACAGATCCTTCATCGTATCGATGATTCCGATGTCGAGGTAGCCGTTTTTGATCGTATAAGTCTTGCCCGATGCGGTTGAGATGACCGTCTGGGTGATGCTGGAAACTTTGATCGGCTTTCCGAGCCCCTCGGGATCCAGCGTGACCGACCCGAAGGATTTCACGATGAAATCCTTCTGCATATCGAGGAAGAAGAGCTGATCCATCCCGAATTCGAAAAATTCCCAGAGGGCGCCGATCGTCATGGAAAAACAGAAGGCAACCATCGCCAGAAAAAACGGCGACAGATTAAACCGTGTGCTGTGCCGGTTGAGAAGGTCAACCATGGAAAACCCGATCGCGGCGCACAAAAAGCCGTTGATCGTGTGGAGCATCGTATCCCAGCCCGGGATCAGCACGTAGTAATGATTGATCTCGCCCAGAATTTCCGCCGCGAAGATAAACAGGTAGATCAGCGCCTCAAAGAGCGGCGGGATTTCGATTTTCAGCTGCTGCTCTGCCAGGGCCGGCATCAGAAACAGAACCAGCGAGAGGATGCACAGAGCGACATTCTCATATTCACGTGCCAGAACGCTTCGTACCAGAACCAGAATGACGAGCGCGCGCAGGATGCTATACAGGATAAAGCTGCGGCGGCTCAGGCGCATCCGGTCTTTCAGATGCCGTATAAAATTGCGGCCGCGGTGGACGAAACGACTGTTTTTCAAACTCAGGAACCTTTCATTGAAATAAAAATAGGACCTTACACCATTATAATAATACACGACAGAATAAAATCAAATGCGAATTGGGAAAACGTGTATATTTTACTGAATATTTACACCGGTCATCCGGGCGGCACGAAGGGCGGCCGGATTATCTGCCCGAAAACGGAGAAACGTTTTGACTTCCGGGTTCCGGGTCTGTACAATAGAAGGAAATAATGTTGATAAATCAACATCAATCACGAAAGGAATTTTACTATGGAAGATTATCTGGTGTATACGGATTCGGCGGCGGACCTGCCGGTATCGGTGTATGAGAAGTTCGACATCCGTATTGTGCCGATGGATTACGTGCTGAACGGGAAATCGATCACGTTTCATACGGAGGCCCCGGATCACGACGCGCACTGCGACGAGCTGTATCGGGCGCAGAAAGAGGGCGCGGATGTTCAGACGTCACAGATCGTTCCGTATCGATATATTGAGACCTGGACGCCGGAGCTTGAGGCCGGTCACGATATTCTGTACCTGTCGTTTTCATCCGGGATGTCCGCGACGTACGACAACGCGGTCGGAGCGGCGCAGCAGCTGATGGAGGAGTTTCCGGGCAGAACGATCCGCGTCGTCGATTCGCTGGCGGCGACGGCAGGACAGGGCGTCGTCACCTACACGGCGGCGCTGAATCGCGCAAACGGCATGTCGCTGGACGAGAACGCGAAGTTCATGCAGGAGCACATGAAGTACATCCGCCACGTCTTCACCGTCGGCGACCTGAATTATCTTCACAAGGGCGGACGCGTATCCGCCGCGGTCGCGGTGCTGGGGACGATGCTGAACATCAAGCCGATGCTGATTATCAACAGTCTTGGAAAGCTCGATGTGGTCGGAAAGACGCGCGGTCACAATCAGGCGCTGAAGGCGCTGATTTCCGGGTTCAAAAAACGGGGCGCGGGATCGGTGGAAGGGCTTCCGAAGGTGATCTACCTCAGCCACACCTCGGAGTACGAGGGCGTGAAGCAGCTCAGGGAGATGGTGCAGGAGGCGGCGGGGCCGGACGCGATCGTGGAGACGATCTGCGAGTCGCCGATCATCGGAGTCCACACGGGGACGGATTTCTACAGCGTATGCTTCTGGGGCGAACCGATTGAGGAAGATCTGAAAGACGAGAGGAAGAACGGTTAAGAGGATGCCATGACAGTTGACGACCGATATAGAACGTTTACGACGTCGATCGCAGGGATCGCCCACAGCATCCAGCAGATCAAGAACCTCGCCCTGGAGCCCTACGGCCTGAAGGGCCGCATAGTGAACTGCCTCTTTCATCTGTACCGGTATGACGACGGGATTACGCTGCTCGAACTCGCGAAACTGTGCAGAGAGGACAAGGCGGCCATCTCCAGATGCGTGTCGGATCTCCGGAAAATGGGATACGTCACGGCGACGTCCGAGAGCGGCAAGAACTACCGTGCAAAGATCCGCCTCACCGCCGAGGGGATGCGCGCGGCCGCGCATCTCGACCGGTGCATCACGGAAGCGGTTGAATCCGGAGGGGCGGCCATGACGGAAGAGGAGCGCGCCGTGTTTTACCGGTGCCTTCAGAACATCAATCGCGACCTCGCGGGCTATCTGGAAAAAATAAGTAAAACAGACGGTTGACAATGTAAATTTCACATTATATAATAGCCAAGTGAGTTGCCCGGATGACAGATTTTAAGGGCGCCCGCAGATCTTTTATATGGCGAGATAGCTCAGTTGGCTAGAGCACGCGGTTCATACCCGCGGTGTCGAGGGTTCGAATCCCCCTCTCGCTAT
>ONLT01000024.1 GCA_900318755.1 uncultured Eubacteriales bacterium | reverse complement strand
GGGCGATTGCGCTCGCGGAAAAAGGCGAGGGGTGGTGTCATCCCAATCCCAAGGTCGGCGCGGTGATCGTGAAGGACGGCCGGGTGATCGGCGGGGGGTATCACGCGAAGTACGGGGAACTTCACGCGGAGCGGAACGCCATCGCATCGCTGAAAGAATCGGCAGAGGGAGCGGATCTTTATGTCACGCTGGAACCCTGCTGTCATTACGGGAAGACGCCGCCGTGTACGGAGGCGATCATCGAAAATAAGATCGGCCGGGTGATCGTCGGTTCCCGCGATCCGAATCCGAAGGTGGCGGGCGGCGGCGTGCGTGCCCTGCGGGAGGCGGGCGTCGAGGTGATCGAGGACTTCATGCGGGAGGAATGTGACCGGCTGAACCCTGTGTTTTTCCACTACATCACGACCGGCCGGCCGTACGTCGTCATGAAGTACGCGATGACGCTCGACGGAAAAATTGCGACGAAGACCGGCGCTTCGCGGTGGATTACCGGTGAAGAGTCCCGGATGGCTGTGCAGCAGCTGCGCCACGCTCTGATGGGGATCATGGTCGGAATCGGTACGGTGGTCGCGGATGATCCGATGCTGAACTGCCGGCTGGAGAACGGACGCAGCCCGATCCGGATCGTGACGGATTCCGGTTTGAATATTCCGCTGGAGTCAAAGATCGCGAAGAGCGCCCGCGATTATAAGACGATCGTCGCGTGCGCCCTTCCGGAGCTTCCGGAAGGAGAAATTCTGGACGGCGATACGCCGCGCTCCGATCCGGCGAGCGCGCGGCTTCGGGATGTTCTTGAGACGGGAATCCGCGTGGTCAATGTGCCGGATCCGGGGAGCCTCGAAAACCGGGAGCCCGGCGTCTTTGAGGGCTGCCGCACGGATCTCGCCGCGCTGATGGATTTTCTCGGAAAAGAGGGAATCGACAGTGTGCTTCTCGAGGGAGGCGGGACGCTCAATGAGAGCGCGCTGCGCGCGGGAATCGTCGATGAGGTGCGTGCGTTCGTCGCGCCGAAGATCTTCGGCGGCAAAGCGCTGACTCCGGTCGGAGGCGACGGCGTAGCGGTTCCGGATGAAGCGGACCGGATGAAATTCTGCGGAATGGAACAGTACGGCGATGACGTGATGCTGCGGTACGTCCGGAAAGACGGACGTCCGTGAATTCCGGCACAGGAGATGATGTCCGTGAATTCCGGCACAGGAGGATAAAATGTTTACAGGACTGATTGAGGAAGTAGGAACCATTAAGCACATGACCGCAAGCGGACTCTCGGGGCAGCTTGCGATCAGGGCGGACAAGGTTCTGGAGGGGACGAAAATCGGAGACAGCATCGCGGTCAACGGGATCTGCCTGACGGTTGTGTCGCTGCAGCCGGACGGATTTACGGCGGATGTGATGGCGGAGACGGTCCGCAGGAGCAGCCTTTCCGCGTGCAGAAACGGGGATCCGGTGAATCTGGAGCGGGCGATGCCCGCGGACGGGCGGTTCGGCGGCCACATCGTCTCCGGCCACATCGACGGGACCGGCGTGATCCAGTCGATGGTGCGGGAGGAAAACGCGGTCTGGATCACGGTGTCGGCGGCGCCGAATCTGCTGAAGTATATTGTGGAGAAGGGGTCGATCGCCATCGACGGCGTCAGCCTGACGGTCGCGTACGTCGACGACCGGGTTTTCAAGGTATCGGTCATCCCTCATACAGGGGAGGAGACGACGCTCCTTGGAAGGAAGCCGGGAGATCCGGTGAATCTGGAGAATGACATCGTCGGGAAGTATGTCGAAAAACTGATGCGTCATCCGGAGAGCAGCGGGTCCAGGGCAGCCGTGAAAGCGGATGCGGAAACGGAGGATGACGGCGAACCCTTTGAGAACGTGATGTCGCTGGAATATCTGGCCAGTCACGGATTTTAACGGAAACGATCCATGCGGCGATCCGTCCCGGATCGGATTAAAGGAGGAAAAAATGGCAAAAGAACACCAGTACGGAACCATCGAACAGGCGCTCGAGGATCTGCGCCAGGGGAAAATCATCCTGGTCACGGATGATCCGAACCGCGAAAATGAGGGCGATATGATCTGCGCCGGGCAGTTCGCGACGCAGCAGAATATCAATTTTATGGCGGTTCACGCAAGGGGACTGATCTGCACGCCGATGAGCGCAGAGGTCGCGGCGCGGCTCGGCCTTCCTCAGATGGTATCGGAGAACACCGACAACCACGAGACCGCCTTTACCGTTTCGGTCGATCATATAGATACGACGACCGGAATTTCCGCGAAGGAGCGTTCCTACACGATTATGAAATGTGCGGATCCGAACACGAAGCCGACGGATCTGCGCCGGCCGGGCCACACATTCCCGCTCGTCGCGCGCTACGGAGGCGTTCTCGTCCGGAACGGCCACACGGAGGCGACGACGGATCTGCTGCGCCTTGCGGGACTGACCGAGTGCGGCGTCTGCTGCGAGGTCATGGCGGAAGACGGGACGATGATGCGCACGCCGCAGCTCTGGGAGGTCGCGGAAAAACACAACCTGACCTTCATCACCATCAAGGAGCTGCAGGATTATCTCCGCATCCATGAGAGCCACGTCGTACGCGAGGCGGTCGCCAAGCTGCCGACAAAATTCGGCGAGTTTGAGATGTACGGGTACATCAATGACATCACCGGGGAGCATCACGTCGCCCTCGTCAAAGGGGACATCGGAGACGGGGAAAATGTGCTCTGCCGCGTGCACTCCGAGTGCCTGACCGGCGATACCTTCGGATCTCTCCGCTGCGACTGCGGGCTGCAGCTTCAGAAATCGATGGAGATGGTGCAGGAGGAGGGCCGCGGAATTGTCCTGTACATGCGCCAGGAAGGCCGCGGAATCGGTCTGATCAACAAGATCAAGGCATACGCGCTCCAGGAGGAAGGGTACGATACGGTAGAGGCGAACGAAAAGCTCGGCTTCGCGGCGGATCTCCGCGAGTACTGGGTCGGCGCGCAGATACTGCGCGATCTCGGGTGCAGGAGCCTTCGGCTTCTGACGAACAACCCGGACAAAGTGTACGGCCTCGCGGACTTCGGACTTGCCATCAATGAGCGGGTGCCGATTGAAATTCCGCCGCAGAAATATGACGTGCGCTATCTGAAGACAAAAAAGACGAAGATGGGCCATATTTTTACGGAGATCAAGGTGTGATCCCGTTTGGTTTTATATGATTACAGTTCAGGAAAGGATCAGTCATGAAAGAAATTAATTTAATTGAGGGAAAAGTTGTCGCAAAAGAGGGAATGAAGGTCGGAATCGTCGCGGCCCGTTTCAATGAGATCATCGTAAACAAGCTGCTGGGCGGCGCGGTCGACGGTCTTGTCCGCCACGGAGTCGAGGAGAAAAATATCACGGCGGTCTGGGTTCCGGGCGCCTTTGAAATTCCGACGGTGGCGCTGAAGATGGCGCAGAGCGGGAAGTACGACGCGGTCATCTGCGTGGGCGCCGTCATCCGCGGCCAGACGAGCCATTACGACTACGTCTGCAACGAGGTCTCCAAGGGCATCGCGCAGACGGCGCTTCAGACGGGCGTGCCGACGCTGTTCGGAATCGTGACCACCGAGAACATCGAGCAGGCGATCGCCCGCGCCGGAAGCAAGGCGGGAAACAAGGGATATGACTGCGCGCTTTCCGCGATCGAGATGGTCAACGTGATGGATCAGATCGGATGAAACCGATTCTGATTTTTGATTACGACGGCACGCTGCATGAGACGATGAAGATCTATGCGCCGGCGGTTTATGACACGGTGCGCTGGCTTAATACGTCATGCGGCGTGTCCGCCGCGGTGCCGGAAGAAGCGAGAATCAAAAGCTGGCTCGGCATGAACACCGCCGATATGTGGAACGATTTTATGCCGGAGCTGGCGCCGGAGCAAAGAGCGCGCGCGGCGCACCGCATCGGGGATTCCATGCGGGAAAATCTGCTCGCCGGGCGGGGAGGCTGGTACGACGGCGTCGGAGAAATGCTGGACCGGCTGAAGGCCGCCGGCTTCCGGATGGCCGTTCTTTCAAACTGCGGGATTTCCTACGCGCGAACTCACTGGGATTTTTTCGGGATGGACCGGTGGTTCACCGCCTTCTTCCCCTGTGAGTGCTGGGATGGCGCACCGAAACAGGAGATCATGGCGGATATCGCGCGGGGATTTTCTGAGGCGCTGGAAAGGACACCGGTGCGAAGAAAAACGGACCGGAGGGAACAGGCGGACGAAGGAGACGGCTCCTGCGGATTCGTTGTGATCGGAGACCGGTACAGCGATTTTGAGGGAGCCCGTGCCGCGAAGGCGCCTTTTATCGGGTGCCGTTACGGGTACGGGACGCCGGAGGAGCTCGCGGAGGCGGACGCACAGGCGGACCGGCCCTCTGACATCGCGCGGATGCTGATCGGCACATACGCCTGACATCGCGCGGATGCTGATCGGCACATACGCCTGACATCGCGCGGATGCGGACCGGCACATACAACAGAGATGACGGGATGCGCCCGGAAAAGCCGGGATGCATCGGACAGGAAGGAAGCGGATGATTTGATCAGGAACCGGAATTTACTGGATCGTTTTTTGCGATACGTTCAGATCGACACCCAGTCCGATGAGGACGCCGCGGATCAGCCGACGACCGCGAAGCAGCGGGACCTTGCGGAACTGCTCCTTCGGGAGCTGGACCGGCTGGGAGCACAGACCGATTATGACCGGGAGCACTGCTATCTCTACGCGTCGCTTGCGGCGCGGGGAAGCAGGTTTGAATCGATGCCGCCGCTGGGGCTCATCGGCCATCTGGATACGTCGCCTGCGGTGAGCGGAAGCGGAGTGAAGCCCCGGATTCTCGAAAATTTCCGGGGCGGCGACGCGATCCTGAAGGAAGAAGAGTTTCCGGATCTTGCGGAGCATTACGGCGAGGATCTGATCGCTTCCGACGGGACGACGCTGCTCGGCGCGGACGACAAGGCCGGCGTCGCGGAGATCATGAATCTCGTACAGTACTTTCATGATCACCCGGAGGAGAGCCGCCGCGCCGTCCGGATCGCGTTTACGCCGGATGAGGAGACGGGGCGCGGGACGGAGCATTTTGATGCCGGGCGGTTCGGAGCGAAGGAGGCGTACACGGTGGACGGCGGAAAATTCGGCGTCATCGAGTACGAGTGCTTCAACGCGGCTGCCGCGCGTGTGGAACTGTCCGGCAGAAACGTTCACCCCGGGAGCGCGAAGAATCAGATGAAAAACGCCTGCCGGATCGCGGTGGAATTTGCCTCGATGCTGCCGCCCGCGGAGACGCCGGAGCACACGGAGGGGTACGAGGGCTTCTATCATCTCGACCGGATGGAAGGAAACGTCGAAAAGACCGTTCTGTGGTACATTATCCGGGATCATGACCGGAAGCGGTTCGAGGAGCGCAAAGATCTGGTCCGTGCGGCCGTAGCGTTTCTGAACGGAAAATACGGCGATGGGACGGTGAACGCCGAAATTCACGACCAGTATTACAACATGGCGGACGTCATGAAGGATCACATGGATCTGGTCGACCGCGTGAAACAGGTCCTGGCGGATATGGGGGAGAGTGCTGTGACGAGCCCGATCCGCGGGGGCACGGACGGTGCCGTTCTGAGTTTCCGGGGAATCGCCTGCCCGAATCTCTGCACCGGCGGGTACAATTACCACAGCCGGTTCGAGTACGCCAGTGTTCAGGAGATGGAGAAGACGGCGGAGATGCTGATCCGGCTGGTGAGACTGCCGTGACAGTGCTTGCGAGTCCGGAATCATTATGATATTCTATAAAAAGCATTAGATACACGGGGAGCTGTCAGCTGAGAGGTGCTTTTGCACGACCCGCAATACCTGATCTGGGCAATGCCAACGTAGGGATGTATGCGTGAAAGCAACAGTGCGGATATGCCATACGCGGCGTGCCCGCACTGTTTTTTTGCTGTTCCGCTCTGGCATTGGGGTCACCACCTTGCCGGAGCGGAGAGATTTAGGAGGAAATCATGGATTACACAACACAGATGGATGCGGCGAGAAAGGGAATCGTTACGCCGCAAATTGAGACGGTGGCAAAGAAGGAAAAGATGCCGGTCGACCAGCTCATGAAGCTCGTCTCCGAGGGCAAGGTCGCGATTCCCGCGAACCGGCATCATACGTGTCTTGATCCGGAAGGCGTCGGCAGCATGCTGCGCACGAAGATCAACGTCAATCTCGGCGTGTCCAGGGACTGCAAGGATTATGACGTTGAGATGCAGAAGGTTATGGCGGCGGTCAACCTCGGAGCGGAGGCGATCATGGATCTGTCCAGTCACGGCAACACGCAGCCGTTCCGGCAGAAGCTGACGCACGAGTGCCCCGCGATGATCGGAACCGTTCCGGTTTACGACAGCGTCATCCATTACCAGAGAGATCTCGCGACGCTGACGGCGCAGGATTTCATCGACGTGGTGCGTCTTCACGCGGAGGACGGCGTCGATTTTGTGACGCTGCACTGCGGAATTACAAGGAAGACCATCGACCAGATCCGGAAGCACAAAAGAAAAATGAACATTGTGAGCCGCGGCGGAAGCCTTGTGTTTGCGTGGATGAGCATGACCGGCGAGGAAAATCCGTTTTATGAGCATTTCGACGAGATTCTCGACATCTGCGAGGAGCACGACGTGACGATCTCCCTGGGAGACGCGTGCCGTCCGGGATGCCTCGCGGATGCGACGGATGTGTGCCAGATCGAGGAGCTGGTCCGGCTCGGAGAGCTGACGAAGCGCGCGTGGGCGCATAATGTACAGGTCATGGTAGAGGGACCGGGCCACGTGCCGCTGGATCAGGTTGCCGCAAATATGAAGGTGCAGCAGGGCATCTGCATGGGCGCGCCGTTCTACGTGCTCGGACCGCTCGTCACCGACATCGCCCCGGGCTACGATCATATTACGGCGGCGATCGGAGGCGCGGTTGCGGCGATGAGCGGAGCGGCGTTCCTCTGCTATGTCACGCCCGCTGAGCACCTGGCGCTTCCGAACGTCGAGGATACGAAGCAGGGAATCATCGCGTCGAAGATCGCGGCGCACGCTGCGGATATCGCCAAGGGAATTCCGGGCGCGCGGGACATCGACGATCAGATGGCCGACGCGAGACGGAATCTCGACTGGGACGCGCAGTTCGCATGCGCCCTGGATCCGGAAACCGCGAAGGCGATCCGGGACAGCCGCAAGCCGGAGGACGATCACTCCGACACCTGCAGCATGTGCGGAAAGTTCTGCGCGGTGCGCAGCATGAACAAAGCGCTGGCCGGAGAATACATCGACATCCTCTGATTCATACAGACAGACAAAACTCCCGTTTCCGGAGATTCCAGACGATTCTCCGGGGGGGCGGGAGTTTTTCTGACGGCCGGTTGAACCGGAGGGGGAAAGCGGTTATGATGGAACTGACGCTGCGGACAGATTGAAGCGGGACAGAAGCGGAAGGATCAGTCAGGTGGAAAATTACTCGGAATTTGCTGAAGTTTACGACGTTTTCATGGATAATGTTGATTATGACGCCTGGTGTGCGGCGATTGTCGGCCGTCTCAGGGCGGAGGGAATCCGGGACGGACTCGTGTGCGAGCTGGGATGCGGCACGGGTGCGATGACCGGGCGCCTGGCTGCGGAAGGGTACGACATGATCGGCGTCGACGATTCGCCGGAGATGCTGCAGGAAGCCATTGAGAAGAAGGCGGAGACAGGGAGCGACATTCTGTACCTGATGCAGGACATGCGCGCGTTCGAGCTGTACGGAACGGTCCGCGCCATCGTAAGCGTCTGCGACTGCATCAATTATCTGACATCCGAAGACGATCTGCTGCGGACATTCCGCCTTGTGAACAATTATCTTGACCCCGGAGGACTGTTCCTGTTCGATTTGAATATGGCGGCGAAGTATGAGAAAATAGGGAGCAGCACCATCGCGGAAAACAGACCGGAGGGAAGCTTCATCTGGGAAAATGACTACGACGCGCAGAAGCGTCTGAACACGTACCAGCTGACGCTGTTTATTCCGGAGCACGGCGATCTGTACCGCAGATATGAGGAGCTGCATGTTCAGAGAGCGTACAGCGCAGACAGGGTCCGCGCCCTTCTTGCCGAAGCCGGCATGGAATTTCTCTGGGCAAAGGAGGCGTACACGGACCGCGAGGCCTCGCCGGATTCGGAGAGAGTGTGGTTCGCCGCGCGCGAACAGGGCAAAAAATGTGTACAGTCACGCGGCACAGCAGCTGCGGGAATGAGAGGATGAAGATGGATTATATTGTAAGGGCCACTGCCGCGGACGGGATGATCCGCGCATTTGCGGCAAATACCCATGATCTGGTTGAGAAGGCAAGGACGATTCACCACACGACTCCGGTCGCCAGCGCGGCCCTCGGCCGTCTGCTGACGGCGGGCGTGATGATGGGTCTGATGATGAATGACGACGACGGCCTCGTGAGCATCACAATCCGCGGCGACGGACCGATGGGAGGCCTGACGGTGAGCGCTGACGCGAAGGGCCACGTGAAGGGCTTCGTGTATCAGCCGGAGGTTCCGCTGATGATCAACGACCGGCACAAGCTGGATGTGGGCGGCGCGATCGGCCGCGGGACGATGACGGTCGTCAAGGATCTGGGTCTGAAGGAGCCGTATTCCGGGCAGATCGATCTGGTGAGCGGCGAGATCGGCGATGATCTCGCGTACTATTTCCTGACCAGCGAACAGGTGCCCTCGACGGTCGGCGTCGGGACGCTGGTTGATACGGATGAATCCATCCTCGAGGCGGGCGGCTTTATCATCCAGCTCATGCCCGGGGCGACGGACAGCGTCATCACAAAACTGGAGGAAAATCTGAAAGGCGTCGCGTCGGTCACGAGCCTTCTGCGATCCGGCATGACGCCGGAACAGATTCTGGAGAAGCTGCTTTTTGGGCTGAACGTCGAATTTCACGGGACGACCCCGGCTGTTTTTCAGTGCAACTGCAGCCGGGAGCGCGTGACCAGGGCGCTGATCAGTCTCGGAAGGAAGGAACTGCAGTCTCTGATCGACGAGGGAAAACCGGCGACGCTTCACTGCGATTTCTGCGGAAGCAGCTACGTGTTCACGACCGACCAGATGCAGGAACTTCTTGACCACATGGACGAGGACGCAGGGGGTGCGAGATGAAAGACGGATTTATCAAGGCGGCGGCGGCGACGCCGAAAATCACGGTGGCGGATCCGGCGGCGAACGCGGCGGAGATCCTGCGGCTGATCCGCGGGATGGAGAAGAAAAAGGCGAAGATCATGGTCTTCCCGGAGCTCTGCATCACCGGGTACACGTGCAGCGATCTGTTCTGGCAGGAGCGTCTTCTGGATGAGGCGGCACAGCAGCTCCGGTTTCTTCTGGATTCGACCGGCGATGTCGACGCGCTGATCTGCGTCGGGCTCCCCTTTGAATATGAGGGAAAGCTGTACAACTGTGCCGCGGTGATGAACCGTGGCTCGCTGCTCGGCATCGTTCCGAAAAAGTATCTTCCGAATTACAATGAATTCTATGAACGGCGCCACTTCACGCCGGGCTTTGAGACCCCCGGAACGGTCGTGTTTGACGGCGAAGAGGTTCCCTTCGGCATGAACCTTCTGTTTCGCTGCCGGCAGATGCCGCGTCTTGTGATGGCCTGCGAGATCTGCGAGGATCTCTGGGTGCCGATTCCGCCGAGTATGCATCACGCCCTCGCCGGCGCGACGGTGATCGCGAACCTGTCCGCGTCCGACGAGATGGTCGGAAAGGATACGTACCGGAAAAAGCTCGTGACGGAGCAGTCCGCCCGGCTGATCTGCGGATATATCTACGCCTCCTGCGGGGAGGGGGAGTCGTCGACGGATCTTGTGTTCGGAGGACAGAATCTGATCGCGGAGTACGGCACGCTGATGGCGGAGGCGGAGCGGTTCCGGAACACCGTGGTTTACGCGGACATCGACGTACAGCGGCTCGCAGCGGAGCGCAGACGCATGAGCACATTCTGCCCGGAGACGGACGGGGAATACGTCACCGTCACGTTCGATCTGACGATGGAGGAGGATCACCTGGACCGCGTGTTCGATCCGCATCCGTTCGTCCCGTCCAATGAGGCGGAGCGCGCGATGCGCTGCGATGAGATTCTGAACATTCAGGCGATGGGGCTTGTCAGGCGCCTCGAACACACCCGCTGCAAAAACGCGGTGGTCGGGATTTCCGGCGGTCTCGACTCCACACTGGCGCTGCTCGTGACCACCCGCGCCTTCGATCTTCTGAATCTTCCGCGAAAGAATATCCTCTCCGTGACGATGCCGTGCTTCGGTACGACGGACCGGACGTACCACAACGCCTGCACGCTTACGAGGGATCTCGGCGCGACGCTGAAGGAGGTCGATATCAGAGAAGCGGTTGAGCTGCATTTCCGCGACATCGGGCAGGATCCGTCCGTTCACGACGTCACCTATGAGAACGGGCAGGCGCGCGAGCGCACGCAGGTTCTGATGGATCTCGCAAATAAAAACGGCGGTCTCGTGATCGGCACCGGCGATCTGTCGGAGCTCGCCCTCGGGTGGGCGACCTACAACGGCGACCACATGTCGATGTACGCGGTCAACTGTTCGGTTCCGAAGACCCTCGTCCGTCATCTCGTGCGTTACTGCGCCGATACGTGCGGCAGCGGGGAACTGAAAGGCATTCTTCTGGATATCCTTGACACGCCGGTCAGTCCGGAGCTTCTGCCGCCGGAGGACGGCGCGATTTCGCAGAAAACCGAGGAACTGGTGGGACCCTACGAGCTGCACGATTTTTATCTGTACTACATGCTGCGCATGTGTTATGAACCCGCGAAGATTTACCGCATCGCAAAGCTCGTGTTCAGGGGAAAATATGACAATGAGACGCTTCTGAAATGGCTCAGGAATTTCTACCGCCGTTTCTTTGCGCAGCAGTTCAAGCGGTCGTGTCTGCCGGACGGCCCGAAGGTCGGATCCGTGGCGGTGTCTCCCCGCGGCGATCTCCGTATGCCCAGCGACGCCAGCGCGGCTGCGTGGCTGCGTCAGGCGGAAGCGCTCAGCGCAAGGGAGTGACCGGGTATGTCACTGGAAATTGCAGCCGGCGGCAGCGGCGCCGGAAAATCGTATACGGTATACAAGGAGCTGATCGACGAGTCGATCCGTCATCCGGAGCGGGATTATATTGTGATCGTGCCGGAGCAGTTCACCATGCAGACGCAGAAGGATCTGGTCACGATGCATCCGTGTCACGGGCTTCTGAACGTCGATGTTCTGTCCTTCAACCGGCTGGCGTGGCGCGTCTTCGGCGAGACCGGAGGCGACACGAGGCCGGTTCTGGGCGATCTCGGGAAATCGCTCGTCCTCGGGCGGGTGGTCAGCGCCTGCGGAAAAGACCTGACCGTGCTTGGAGGGACGCTTAAGAAGCAGGGATCCGTCGAAGAGATGAAATCCCTGATTTCGGAGCTTCTGCAGTACCGCGTCCGGCCCGATGATCTCGAAAAGTGGCTTGAGTCGGACGGCGCTGGGGAAAGCCTGCTCTCCTGCAAGGTCGCGGACATCCGTCTCGTCTACGAAAAATTCATGGAGTACCTCAGCAGCCGTTATCTCACGACGGAGGAAGTTCCGGAGCTTCTCTGCGGGGTGATCGACGGCTCCCGTTTCGTGAGGGGGAGCACGGTCATCCTCGACGGATTTACCGGGTTCACGCCGGTTCAGCTTCTCGTCGTCGGGAAGCTTCTTTCACTCTGCCGCAGGGTAACCTGCGTTGTGACGGCGGATCCGGGGACCGATCTTTTCGGACCGTGCGGACGCCATCAGCTGTTTTATATGAGCTGCAGAATGGTCCGGCAGCTTGCGCGCCTCGCGGAAGAGGAGCGGTGCGAAATTCTGCCGGTCCGCTGGATACGGGGCAGTGCGCGCTTTGCGGACAATGCCCCGCTTCGTTTTCTTGAACAGCACATCTTACGGTATCCGAAAAAAGAATACGGGGATGAGACGGACCGCATTCAGATCCGCAGCGCGGCGAATCCGGCGGATGAGATTCGTTTTGTGACTGCGGAGATTCTGCGTCTGGTGCGCACGGAGCATTACCGCTACCGGGATTTCGCGGTCGTCGCCGGGGATCTTCCGGCGTACGGGCGGGAGTGCAGACGGCAGTTTTCGGCGGCGAAGATCCCGTATTTTCTCGACCAGAAAAAATCCGTGCTGGACAATCCCCTCGTCGAATTCATCCGCTCCGCGGTCGATATGATCGTGCGGGGCTTCTCCTATGAGAGCGTTTTTCGTTTCCTGCGCAGCTCCCTCGCCGATTTCACGCCGGAGGAGATCGACCGGATGGAAAATTACGTCCTCGCGAACGGAATCCGCGGGTGGAAGCGGTACGGGGAAGAGTGGGTCCGCGTTCCGAAGCGGATGGACAAAGAAGAGCTGGAAGAGCTGAACGGAATCCGCGGGCGCTTCACGGAGCTCCTCGGCGATTTTACGGCCGGGATGCGGAAAAGAAACATGTCTATTTCGTGGAAGACCGAGACACTGTACCGGTTCCTGGTAAAGAATGATCTTCAGCGAAAACTCATCACGCTGGCGGATCGGTTCGAAGATGCGGGAGATGCGGGACGCGCGAAGGAGTACCGGCAGGTTTACGCGGAGGTGATGGCGGTTCTCGACAAGATGGTGGAGGTGCTCGGAGAGGAGAAGACGGGCAACGCCGAATTCCTGAAGCTGCTGGAGGCGGGATTTTCCGAGAGCTCGATCGGCCTGATCCCTCCGGGCGAGGATCAGGTGATGGTCGGCGATCTCACCCGCACGCGTCTGAAGAAAATCCGGGTTCTGTTTCTCGTGGGCGTCAACGAGGGGATCGTGCCGCAGGCGGTAAAAACCGACGGCCTTCTCTCGGAGACGGACCGGGCGGTCCTTTCCGGCGGCGACATTCATCTCGCGCCGGATTCGCGCGAAGAGCTGGCGTCGCAGCGGTTTTACCTCTATCTCGTCCAGACAAAGGCGTCCGACCGCCTCTTCCTTTCCTTCAGCCGTTCAGACGCGTCCGGAAAAGCCATGGCGCCGTCGTACCTGATCCGTCAGGTGCAGGCCGTTTTCCCGAAAATCCGGATCCGGAACGGAAGCGGAAGTCTCCTGCATCAGCTGGAGACGGAAGAGGGCGTCCTGGACGTGCTGCTTTCCGGCATCCGCTCCGCGTCGGATCCGGATGATGAACGGCGCCTTGTCGAGATCGCGGCCGGGGAGAAGGAGCTGTTCGGGCGTCTGACCGGCGCGGCGCTCACCCGCAACGTGACCGACGGAATCGGGAGCGGGACAGCCCGCGTCCTCTACGGGGCGCATCCGGATCACTCCGCCTCGCGCCTCGAGACCTTCGCAGGGTGCGCCTTCCGGCATTTCATGCAGTACGGAATCCGCGCATCCGGGCGCGATCTTCACGAATTCACGCCGGCGGATCTGGGAACCGTCGTACACGCGTCGCTTGAGCGCTTTTCGCGGCGCATGGCGGAAAACGGACTTACGTGGGGCAGCCTCACGGACGGGGACCGGGAGCGGTTCTCCGACGAGGCGCTGGATTCCTTCCTCGTGGATTCGGGCGGAAGCGTTCTTCTCGACACGGAGCGGAACGCATACGAGATCGGGCGGATCCGCCGGATTCTGAAGCGGACGACGTGGGCGCTGCAGCGGCAGATGGAGCCCGGGAGCTTTGTGACGGAGGATGTGGAGCACACCTTCCGGAACACGATTGTGCCCGGCGTTACGCTGACCGGGAAGATTGACCGGATCGATGTCTGCGATGAGGGCGCGGACCGGTACGTAAAGATCATCGACTATAAGACGGGAAAGACGCAGTTTGATCTGTCGATGCTGTATCACGGCATTTCGCTTCAGCTGATGCTGTACATGGATGCCGCGCTTTTTGCGGAGCAGAGACGCCGCCCGGGGCAAAGAGCGGTTCCCGCCGGAATGTTCTATTATCGGATCGATGATCCGTTTACCGACCCGGCCGCCGCCGGATCGGCCGATGAGCAGATTATGAAGCAGCTGAAAATGAACGGCCTCGCCCTCGGCGACGTCCGCGCGCTCACACTGATTGACCGGGAGCTTGCGGAAGAAAATTCGGGTTCTACGGTCATCAGCGTGAGGAGAAACAAGGACGGGACCATCGCGCAGAAGTCCCAGACCGTCTCCGAAGAAGAATTTCAGGCCCTCAGAAAGTTTGTGCGCAGCAAGACGGAAGAGCTGGCGAAGCGCGTCCTGCAGGGCGAGACGGCGGCGCTTCCGTACCGGTCCGGGAGCGAGGACGGCTGCGCGTACTGTCCGTACAGCGGCGTCTGCGGCTACGACGAGCGCATCCCGGGATACCGCCACAGACAGCTCGGAAAAGTGACGATGGATGCGATTATGGATCAGGTGCATCATGAGGAGTGAATGAATGGGCGTAACATGGACAGATGAACAGAAGCAGGTGATTCATGAGCGCGGGCACAATCTGCTTGTCTCCGCGGCCGCCGGATCCGGGAAGACCGCGGTGCTGGTCGAACGGATCCTTTCGCTGATCACGGACCCGGAAAATCCGGCGGATATCGACCGGCTTCTCGTCGTGACATTTACGAACGCGGCCGCCCAGGAGATGAAGGAGCGGATCAGCGCCGCCATCGGGGCGCGCCTCGCGGAACACCCGGACGACGTGCATCTTCAGAGACAGATGGTGCTGCTCCCGGGCGCGCGAATCAGTACGATTGACGGGTTCTGCACCTACGTGATCCAGAATTATTTTCACACCATCGATCTCGATCCTGGTTTCCGGATCGCGGAGGAGGGCGAACTGAAGCTGATGAAGGCTGACGTGCTGGGCGAGCTGCTGGAGGAGCATTATGCGGCGGACGATCCGGAATTTGTCCGGTTCGTGGAATCCTTTTCCCGGGGAAAGAACGACTCCGGTCTGGAGGACCTGATCGACCGTGTCTACCGGTTTGCCGCCACCAGCCCGGACCCGTCCGGCTGGCTCGCCGGCTGCCTTGACGATTACCGCGCGGAGACGGAAGAGAAGCTTGCCGGATCCTTCTGGATGCAGGACATGATGAAGAGGGCAGTGTTCCTCGCCGGAGACATCCGCAGGATGGCGGAGGAGGCGGTGCGCGTCGCGAAAAGCCCCGGAGGGCCCGCTCCTTCGCTCCCGATTCTCGAGGCGGATCTGGCGTCCGCGGAGGCTCTGGCGTCGTGCCGGACGTACGGGGAATTTTACAGCTGCGTCGGAGAAATTAAATTCCGCACGCTGAATCAGAACGGAAAAAAATACGCGGACACCGATCCGGAAAAGAAAGACCGGGTCAGGACCATCCGCGAGGGCGTGAAGGATGCGGTGAAAAAGCTGCGGATGAAATATTTCCCTGTTCCGCCGGATCGGATTCTGTCCGAACTGGCGCAGATCCGTCCGCTGGCGGAGGAGCTTGCCGCGCTGACGGAGGAGTTTTCGGACCGCTACGCACAGAAAAAGCGCGAGAGCGGCGTTGTGGATTTCAACGATCTGGAGCATTTTGCGCTCCGGATTCTTCTGAAAAAGACGGAGAACGGATGGGAGCGGACGGACGCGGCGCAGGAGCTGCAGAAGCGGTTTCAGGCCGTGATGTGCGACGAGTACCAGGACAGCAATCTGCTGCAGGAGCTGATTCTTGACGCGGTGTCCGGAGCGGATCAGAACCGGTACGACCGTTTTATGGTCGGCGATATGAAGCAGTCGATCTACGCGTTCCGCATGGCGAGACCGGACCTGTTTATGGAAAAATACAGGGAATATGCGCCGCTTCCGAAGGAAGCAGAGCAGCTTCCGGAGGATGCGGCCGGCGTGCGGATCACGCTCGGGAAAAATTTTCGTAGCCGCAGAGAGGTGCTTGGGCCCGTCAACGCGATTTTCCGGAAGCTGATGTGCGGAACCCCCGGCGGCATTGTGTACGACGATGACGCGGCGCTCGTGGAAGGGGCGTCTTATCCGGAAAACGGGGACGCGGACCGGGCGGAACTGATTCTGATCGACAGGAAGGCGGAGGCGTTTAAAGAAAGCGGAAGCGGCGACGCCGTAATCGAGGCGGAGGCGATGGCAGCGGCGGCGAGAATCCGCGATCTGGCGGAGCACGGCCGCGTGTTCGACCGCGATTCGGGCGGGATGCGGAAGGCGTCGTACGGAGACATCGCCGTTCTCCTCCGGGACGGAAAAAAGTCCGCCCCCATCTACGAGCGCGTTCTGACAGGCGCAGGCATTCCGGCCGTCACCGCATCGGGCAGCGGCTATTTCTCGGCGGTGGAGGTCGAGACCGTTCTGAATTATCTGCGGATCCTGGATAATCCGATGCAGGAGATTCCGCTGACCGCGGTGATGCGCTCCCCCATCGGGGGATTCACGGACCGGGAGCTCGCGGTCATCCGGAGCATCGATCAGGATGTACCGTATTATGAGGCACTGAAGAAGGCGTCGGAGGAGGGCATCCCGAAGAGCGCGGAAGGTGCCGCGGAGCTGAACGAAAAGATTAGAAACTTCACCGGGGTGTACCGGAAGCTGCGGAACAGCGTCATGTACACCCCGGTTCACGAGCTGATTGTGAATCTGCTGCGGGAGACCGGGTACGGCGCCTATGCGGCCGCCATGCCCGCAGGGGCGCAGCGCGAGGCAAATCTGAAGATGCTCGCGGAGAAGGCGGTCGAATTCGGGAAAACAAGTTACCACGGGCTGTTCCAGTTCGTCCGCTACATCGAGAAGCTGAAAAAGTACGAGGTCGATTACGGGGAGGCAAATCCGGAGAGCGGGGGCGGCGACTCGGTCCGGATCATGACGATCCATAAGAGCAAGGGACTTGAGTTCCCCGTTGTTCTGCTGGGCGGACTGGGCTCGAAGTTCAATACGAACGACAGCCGCAGCGAGGTGGTGCTTCATGTGACCGCAGGCATCGGGATCGACGCGATCGATCCGGAGGCGCGGACAAAAACATCTTCCGCGATCCGCCGGGCGGTCGCCGGGACGATCAGCGACGATGCACTCGGTGAGGAGATGCGCGTCCTCTATGTGGCGATGACCCGTGCGAAGGAAAAACTGATCATGATCGGTTCCCTTGACCTGGATGATCCGGTGCGAGCGGCGATCGGAAACGCGGGACGGTCGGAGGAACCGCTTTCCTACGAGGTCCGCTCTTCGGCATCCTGTTATCTTGACTGGATCATCCCGGCGCTGCCGGATGAGACGATGATTCACGTCACCGTCGCGGACCCCTCCGGGATCGGCGGAGGGGAGATCAGCCGGACAGAATCCGAGAGGGCGCGGCTTCGCCGGCTGATGAGAGCCGCGGACACGGTGCGCGGCGGCGCGGCGGCGGACCCGGATGTCCGGGCGTTCCTTCAGGCGCGGCGGGACTTTTGCTATCCGTACGGAGAGACGGTGGAACTTCCGGCAAAATTATCCGTGTCCGAACTGAAAACGCGCAGGACCGGGGAGGAGCAGGAAGAAGCCGGGGAGGAGCTGTACCCCGAAGAGACGATGGTTCCGCTGATCCCCGGATTTATGCAGGAGAAGGAATCCGAAGAAGAGAGGAGCGCTGCCTTCTCAGGGGGAGGCGGGGCGGTCCGGGGAACCGCTTACCACAGGGTGTTCCGGGCTCTCGATCTGAACCGGGCGGGTACTGCGGAGGAGGTGCGCCTTCAGATCGCTTCGATGGTGAGCCGGGGCCTGCTGGCGCCGGAGGAAGCGGAGGCCGTCCGGGCGGAAGACATCGCCGTATTTGCCGCCTCCGGTCTCGCGGAGCGCATGCGCCGGGCGGACGCGCGCGGGGAACTCAGAAGAGAGCAGCCCTTCGTGGCGGACATCCCGGCGAGAGAAATCGACCCGTCCTATTACAGCGACGAGCCGATTCTGATTCAGGGAGTCATCGATGCGTATTTCAAAGAAGACGGGAAATATGTTATAGTAGATTATAAGACCGACCGTGTCGGACGGGGAGGCGCCGGTGTCCTTAAGAAGCGGTACCGGACACAGCTTTTATACTACAGAAAAGCGGTTGAACAGATTCTCCGGGTTCCGGTCGGCGAGATGATTCTGTACTCGACGGGGCTCGGGAGAGAGGTCCCTGTTCGATAGAATCAGGAGCAGCATGTTGTCTGACCTCAGTGTTACGAAAGGAGTTTCGGATGAACGAAAATGTAATGCAAAAGCTCAGCTACGGTCTGTTTGTTCTGACCGCGAAGGACGGCGCGAAGGACAACGGATGCATCATCAACACGGTAACCCAGGTGGCAAACAAGCCGAACCGGATTTCCATCTCGGTCAACAAAGCGAATTATACGCACGATATGATCTTGAAGACCGGTGAGTTCAACGTCTCGATTCTTTCCGAGGACGCGAAATTCGGGGTGTTCCAGCACTTCGGCTTCCAGAGCGGAAGGAACGTCGACAAGATGGCGGACATCACATTTTCCCGCGCGGCAAACGGCATCGCGTACATCGGGGATATGTGCAACGCGTACATCTCCGGTAAGGTGATTCAGTCGATTGACGTCGGAAGCCACACGCTGTTCATCGCCGATGTGACAGACGGCGAGATCCTCAGCGAGACCCCCTCCGCGACCTATGCCTATTATTTCTCGAACATCAAACCGAAACCGCAGCCGAAGGAGGAAAAGAAGAAAGGCTGGATCTGCACGATCTGCGGCTACATCTATGAAGGCGAGGTTCTTCCTCCGGACTTCGTCTGTCCGATCTGCAAGCACCCGGCGTCGGATTTCAGACGGCTCGGGTGAGGCGGATGTCCGCTCCCTTAACGGGAGGCGGGCCCGCACGCAACACGATTAGAGTAAGGAGTAAATGATCATGGTAAATGAAACAATGAAGCAGCTTGGAAATGTGCGCTCCGTGATCCGCGAGCTCTTCGAGTACGGAAACCGGCGGAGAGCGGAGGTCGGCGAGGACCGGGTCTACGATTTCAGCCTCGGAAATCCCAACGTCCCCGCGCCGGCAGAGGTCAATGAGACGATCCGCAGTCTTCTCGATGAGAAGGACGACGTCTATCTGCACGGCTACACATCCGCACAGGGCGATGCGAATACGCGAAAAGCAATCGCGGATGATCTGAACCGCCGGTTCGGGACATCCTTCCGCCCGGACAATTTCTATATGACCTGCGGCGCGGCTGCTTCTCTGAAAATTACAATCACCGCCCTGCACACCGAGGGGGACGAGATGATCGCGATCACCCCGTTTTTCCCCGAGTACCGCGTTTTCATCGAGACGGCAGGAGCGAAGCTCGTCGTCGTTCCGTCCGATCCGGATACGTTCCAGATCGACTTTGACCGGCTCGAAGCGGCAGTTACAGAGCGCACAAAGCTGATGATCGTGAACTCCCCGAACAATCCGAGCGGCGTCGTCTACAGAGAGGACGCGATCCGAAAGCTCGCCGCCCTCCTTGAGAAGAAGGAGAAGGAGTACGGACATCCGACTTATCTTGTCACCGACGAGCCGTACCGCGAGCTGGTCTACGAAAAGGACACGGTCGTACCGTACGTGACGAAATATTACAAGAATGCCATCGTCTGCTATTCCTACAGCAAATCGCTGTCTCTTCCGGGAGAGCGCATCGGCTACATCCTCGTACCGGATGAGGTCGAAGAGTCGGCCGACGTATACGCGGCGGTCTGCGGCGCGGGGCGTGCCCTGGGCTACGTCTGCGCCCCCAGCTTCTCGCAGCATGTGATCGAGCGCTGCGCGGGGCTGGTCTCTGATCTTGGCGTCTACCGCGAAAACCGCGATCTGCTCTACACGGAGCTGACGAAATACGGCTATTCCTGCGTCTACCCGGACGGCGCGTTCTATCTGTTCGTGAAATCGCCGGAACCGGACGCCTCCGCTTTCTGCGAGAGGGCGAAGCAGCACGATCTTCTGATCGTGCCGGCGGACAGCTTCGGCACGCCGGGCTACGTCCGGATCGCCTACTGCGTCAAAAATGACATGATTCACCGCTCCCTGCCGGAATTCAAAAAGCTGGCGGAGGAATACGGACTTTCATAACCGGACGGCATCTTCAGCCGGTCAGGCCGGGGACGGCCGCCTTCCCGGAGGGCGGAGGCGGCTGCCCCGGTTTTTTCTATGGGTGCACCGGGAGGCGCATGTTCTATTATCTGAAATTTATCCGGCGAAATAAATTGAACTAATTGTGCGAACAATTGTTCAGAAATAATGTTGCACAAAAATAAAAAAATCCGGCGGGGTCCGGCCCTTTTTATGTCTAGTTGACATCCCGGGCGGTTTTCCCGGACAAAAAAGTTATCCACATTTTTATTTGGCAGAATGACGCGGATTGGGGACTTATACACGAGGTTATCCACCTTATCCACATTTTTCGGCGGAAATTATGCGTTTGACATAACCATTTCCGGTCGAACAGACTTTTTAGAACATGTCACGAAAATTAAGAAATTGTGAAGAAACCGGTCCGCGGACGCTTGACAAATCCGTCGGCAGAACATTAAAAGTAAAATCTATTTAAAATCGACAATTTTTGACTGAATTCAGAAAATTAACCGAAGTGTCAGCGAAATCAGTCGAAACAGGAAGAAAGGACGGGCGCAGCCCGAACAGATATGAGACTTAGAAATATCAAAGGATCAAGAGAGGCGATTGAGCAGAGCGATTTCACGGTCAATGAGCCGGAGCGGTACCGCGGCAGCTGGAGCGCGGTTTTCGGGAATGACCGCCCGATCATGATCGAGGTCGGCATGGGGAAGGGCCGTTTCCTGATGGATCTGGCGAAGGCGCATCCGGAGTGGAACCTGATCGGGATTGAGATGTACAGCAGCGTTCTCGTGCGGGCGGTTCAGAAGGCGGAGGCGCAGGAGGAGAGGGCGGGCAACTTCCGCTTTATCCGGATGGACGCCCGCGGTCTCACGGATGTGTTCGCGGAGGGGGAGATCGCCGGAATCTACCTCAACTTTTCCGACCCGTGGCCGAAGGCGCGCCATGCAGACCGGAGACTGACCTCGCATCTTTTTCTTCGCCGCTACCGCGAGATCCTGGCGCCGGGAGGGCGGATCGAGTTTAAGACGGACAATCAGGATCTGTTCGATTTCTCGCTGGAAGAGGCGGAGGCGGAGCACTGGAAAATTCTCGGTGTGACGAGGGACCTTCACAGCGATGAGGCGCTCTGCGCGGGAAATATCATGACGGAGTACGAGGAAAAGTTTTCGGCGAAGGGCAATCCGATCTGCAAAATGATCCTTTCTCCGCCTCCGAAGGGCGAATAAACAGGGTTTGTAACAGAACAGAAAAAAATCCGTGGATTTTTTATAAAAAAGGGCTTGATTTTCTCAGCGGTTTCACATATAATCTTCCTTGTCGTTGAGATACGCGCCTTTAGCTCAGTTGGTAGAGCAGTAGACTCTTAATCTATTTGTCCAGGGTTCGAGTCCCTGAAGGCGC
>ONLT01000027.1 GCA_900318755.1 uncultured Eubacteriales bacterium | reverse complement strand
TCCGTCGAAGAAGTTGATGAACGGAACCTTGCCCTTGATCGCCGCCAGATGAGCAACCGGAGTCAGGTCCATGACTTCCTGTACGGAAGACTCACAGAGCATCGCGCATCCGGTCTGGCGACATGCGTATACGTCAGAATGATCGCCAAAAATGTTCAGAGCGTGTGTCGCTACGCATCTCGCAGACACGTTGAACACGCCCGGAAGAAGCTCGCCGGCAATCTTGTACAGGTTCGGGATCATCAGAAGAAGTCCCTGAGACGCCGTGTAGGTGGTTGTCAGCGCACCCGCGGTAAGAGATCCGTGAACCGCACCTGCGGCACCCGCCTCAGACTGCATCTCTGTAATCTGGACCTCCTGTCCGAAAATATTCTTTCTGCCCTGAGTCGCCCACTCATCGGTCGCTTCCGCCATCGGTGAGGACGGGGTGATCGGGTAGATTGCAGCCACCTCGGTAAATGCATACGATGCATGAGCCGCGGCGGTGTTGCCGTCCATGGTCTTCATTTTTCTGGCCATCATATTTCCTCCTTCATGTCATTGTGTAACTATATTATGAGCCGGCACCTGCCGGCACATTTACAGCGCAATTATTATACCACGCTGAACATCCGTACATACTTGATTTTATCCTTGTATTTTCAAAAATACAACACAAATCACAGCGAACTTTTTGGCAAAATTGTGTTTTTTTAGAGCACCGGATATTTTGATCCATCATTCGCCCGGTCTGGTGAAAAGAATGCAATTCGGAGTGTCCAGCCGGACCGGTTTTCCCTTCATGAGCATGATGCTGTTCTCGTAGTCCACGTGGAATGTCGTGATCGTTCCCGACTCATGGTTGACCGACGCGATGAAGTCCCCGCCGGGAAACGGCTGGAGGTCCTTCGGGTACTCGCCGCTCACCGGAAGCGAAAAGCGCTTCTCGAGTATCCCCGTCTCGCGGTCCACATGGAACATCGTCGCGACGTTGTCCCCGGCGACCGACGCAAAAAGGTACTCGCCGTTTTTCGCAAAACAGATGGCGGACGTCGCGTCGTGAGCCGCGTCTACATTGCTGGAAGTCGTGCTGATCGACTGGATCTCCTCGAAAATATCGTCCTGACGGTCCGGATTATACCGGAGGACACGGATTACGTTCGCGAGTTCACAGGCAAGATAGGCGAACCGTCCGTCGGCGCTGAAGCGGATCATCCGCGGCGCCGATCCGAGCTGACACCGGAGAATGTCCGCGAGCTTCAGTTTTCCCTCATCTGAGATCCGGTAGATTTTCATCTGATCGATGCCGTTGTCGACGGCGCACACATACCGGCCGTCCGGCGTCGAGCGGACGCAGGAAACGTGCGGCCGGAAATTCCGCTCGACGACACTTCCGATGCCGCGGTGGAACACGCCGTCCACCTCGGAGCCGAGACGGCCGTCGTGATGCGTGTGTATCAGCGTCACCTTGCCGTCATGATAGCCCGCGACGAACAGGTACTTTCCGGTCGGATCGACGGACAGGTAGCAGCCGCGCATCCCCCTGATGTCGATCTGGTTGATTTTTTCCAGATTGCCGTCCGGTTCGATCGCGAAGACTGCCACCCCCTCATCGGCGATGGAATATAAGAATTTTCCGTTTTGGGAAATGCAAAGATGCGACGAGTTGTTAACCGGGAACACCTTCCGTTCCTCGAGCTGCCCCTCCTTCACATCCACATCATAAAGATGGATGCCGATGCTGCTGCCGAGTGTGTAGGTTCCCGCATATGCGACGTAATTATCAGCCATCCGATTTACCTTCTCCTCCGAATGAATCACCCGTATTTACGCGGTAAGTATAACACACGCGGCGTCTTCGCTCAACCGATCATCCGTTGTTCTTCCACGTGCGCGGATAGAACAGAATAAGGATCGGAATGATCTCGAGACGCCCGATCAGCATGTCAAAAATCAGGACAATTTTTGAAAATGTGCTGAAAAACGAGAAGTTGCAGATCGGTCCCACCTCGCCGAAGCCGGGCCCGATGTTGTTCAGCGTCGCCGCCACCGCGGAGACATTCGTCTCAAAATCGTGGCCGTCAGCCGAGATCAGAAAGATCGACAGCCCGAAAATTGCAAAATACGACACAAGAAAAATACAGCAGGAGCGAATCGTTTTCGGGCTCACCACCTGGCCGCTCATCTTTACCTGACGGACCCCCCGCGGATGCACGATCTGATACAGCTGCGAGCGGATCGTCTTGAACGCGAGTATCAGACGGCTGATCTTGATGCCGCCGCCGGTACTTCCGGCGCAGGCGCCGAATATCATCAGGAAAAACAGGATCGTCTTTGAAAATGACGGCCACAGATCAAAATTGGTCGTGCTGTATCCGGTCGTCGTGATGATCGTCCCCACCTGGAAAAACGCGTCCCGGAAGGTCTTGCCCCAGCTCTGGTAAAATCCCGGGAACTGGTTGTGGATATTGACCGCGATCAGGACCGCGGACACAACAATAATTGCGATGTAGGTCCGCACCTCCTCCATCTTCAGCGCTTCTTTTCCGTGCCGCGTCAGGGCAAGAAAATAGAAAGAAAAATTCACGCCGAACGCGATCATCCCGATCGTGATGATCCACTGCTGCGCCGCGGTGTAGGACGCGCAGCTGGAATTCAGTATGGCGAAGCCTCCGGTTCCGGCGGCTCCGAAGGTGATGCAGAGGCTGTCAAACCAGTTCATGTCCGAGATCAGCAGCACGATGATCATCGCGGCGGTCATACCCAGATAAATCCGGTAGAGCGAGCTGGCGTTGTTTTTTACCTTCGGCACAAATTTGGACACCTCGACGCCCGGGCTCTCCGCCTTCATCAGATTCATATGCGAGCCGCCCCGCGCCGGAAGAAGCATCAGAATAAAGACCAGCACGCCCATGCCGCCGATCCAGTGCGAGAAGCTTCTCCAGAAAAGGGACGTGTGGCTCAGCGCCTCAACATCCTTCAAAATGGAGGATCCGGTCGTCGTAAAGCCGGACACGATCTCAAAAACCGCGTCCACATACTTCGGAATCTCCCCCGTCATGACGAACGGAAGCGCGCCGTAAAGACTGATGCAGATCCACGCCAGACCGACGGCCACGTTTCCCTCTCTCTGATATATTTCCATATTTCTGGGCGCACGGAAAGAAAGGAGATATCCGCCCGCGATCGCGATGAGCGCAAAAGCGAGGTATACCCATCCCTCTTTGTCCCGATAAATATAGGCGATCACGCAGGGAAACAGGAGCAGATACCCCTCCACCTTCAGAACCCACGCGATGATCCAGCCGATTACCCGTCTGTTCATCTTCTGTCACCCCGCGATGTTTCCGCGAGAATGTCCGTGATGTCGCCGAATCCGCTGTGCGTCGTGACGATAATCACCGCATCGCCCTCCAGGATACAGTCCTGACCTCCGGGAACAATCAGACTTCCCTCCCGGACGATTCCAGCGACAAGCACCTCGCTCTTCAGATTCAGCTCCGCGAAGGGCACGCCGATCGCCGCGCTCTTCCCTCTGATCAGAAACTCGAGCACCTCGACACGGCCGCCTCTCAGGCGGTACAGGCTCTCCACGTTGCTCTCCAGACTGTTTCCGGCCGCGCGGACGTACTGCAGAATTTTCTGGGTGATAAGCGTTTTCGGGTTAACGACGCTGCCGAGGTTCAGATTGTCGATGACGTCGTTAAAATCGACGTGATTCATCTTCGTGATGACCTTTCTCACCTTGCTCTGCGCGTAGAGGGAAAGGATCGCGTTGATCTCGTCGATTCCGGTGCACGCGGCGAAAGAATCCATGCTGCCGATGCTTTCCTCATCCAGCACCGTCCGGTCCGTCCCGTCTCCGCAGCAGATCGTCGCGTCCGGGAACGAACGGCTGAGCTCCTCGCAGCGCGCGAGATTCTGCTCGATGATCTTAACCTTGATCCCGTGCATCGTGAGCAGCTTTGTGAGGTAATGAGAGATCCCGCCTCCGCCGACGATCATGCAGTTTTTCACCGGACGGAACGGCATTCCGATCGCCTTGAAAAATTTCTCAATGTCACGCACCTTGGCGATGATGCCGACGATATCGTTCTCCTGAATCACGAAATCTCCGTTCGGGATGATGATATCATCTCCGCGCTCGACGATGCACACAAGGATCGTGCCGCGGAATTTCTGCGAGACGACGCCGAGGGGTTCTCCGCTCAGCATGGAATTTTTCGGATTGCGGAACCGGAACATGCGGATGTCCGATTTTCCGAGGTTGTCCACCTCCATCGCGTTCGGGAAGTTCAGAATGCTCATCATCTCGCGGGCCGCCTCGAGCTCCGGGTTGATCGTCATGGAGAGCTGCAGCTCCGACCGGAGAAAATGCCGCTCCTCGGAATAAATCGGGTTGCGCACGCGGGCGATGGTGTGGCACTTGCTTTTCTGCCGCGCCATGACGCAGGTCAGAAGATTGACCTCATCGCTCTGGGTGACGGCGATCAGGATATCCGTGTCGGCAAGACCCGCCTCCTCCAGCGTACTGTAGCTCGTTCCGTTCCCGACAACACCCATCACGTCATACAGAATCGACATATTCTGCACGACCTGTTCATTTTTGTCAACGACCGTGACGTTGTTGTCCTCTTTTGACAGCGTTTCGGCAAGCTCTCTTCCGATCTTGCCGCATCCCACAACCATTATCTGCATGTCTTCTCCTGTCCCGGATCCCCCAGAATGAAGGCGGTTAATAAGTGAACACATCTGCAATCATGTAAAGCGCCCGCGCGTATTTTTTCACGGACGACTAATTGATTATATTAACACACTGTATCCGGTATCTCAAGAAATAAAAGAAAAGGAATTTCTGTCAAATTTGCTGTGTATCTGTTATGATGGTTCCGGAAAGGAGTTCTGAAGGAATGGAAAAAATCGCAAGCTTTACTATCAATCATCTGAAACTTCAGCCTGGCGTCTACGTATCGAGAAGAGATCAGATCGGGAATGATTCCGTCACAACGTTCGACCTGCGCATCACAAGTCCGAACGACGAACCGGTCATGAACACGGCGGAGGTTCACGCGATCGAGCATCTGGGGGCGACCTTTCTCCGGAATGACCCAAAGTGGAAGGACCGCGTGATCTACTTCGGACCGATGGGATGCCGCACGGGTTTTTACCTGCTCCTCGCAGGCAGCCCCGAAAGCGCCGACATCGTGCCCCTCGTCACAAAAATGTTTGAATTCATCCGCGACTTCGAGGGAGAGATTCCGGGCGCGTCTCCGAAAGACTGCGGAAACTATCTGGACATGAATCTCAATATGGCGCATTACTACGCGCGCCGCTATCTTCAGGTTCTCTCTCACATCGGCCCGGAACGTCTTGTCTACCCGGAATAACAAAAAACCGGAGCCGGACCGTACTGCTGTCAGGAGTACGGGTTCCCGGATGGGAACCGCACTCCCGGCTCCGGTCAGTCCTGGCCTCTGAACTGATCCAGATCAAGCTCAGGCATCAGCTCTGTGTTGATAATATGCATCATCGATTCGAGCTTTTTGTAGTCCTCATCGGTGAACCGCCCGCGAATCCTCTCTGTGACCGTTTCCAGGTATTCGAAATTCAGATTATAGTAATTCATGAATTTCTGAGTCGGCCGCAGATGATATTCGCGGTGATCGTTCTCCGACTGAATTTTTTCCACATACCCTTTTTGTATCAGGCTGTTGATTTTATACGCCGCGTTCGGAGCGGAGATTCCCATCATTCTGGCGAATTCCGACACCGTCGGTTCACCGAGCGCCATGATTCCCTCCATGCTGAAGGATTCGACGGTCGTCAGCGTCGCCTCGCGGTTCTCAAACTTTGAAAATACCTTCATAAAAAAATGCAGCCGAAATTTATTATAAAAATCATTGATTTCATTTCCGAGCATTTCCGCACCCCCTTCTGCGGTCCCTTTAACCCTCGTACTTTTTAAAGACGACGCACGCGTTGTGGCCGCCGAATCCGAGATTGTCACTCAGCGCATAACGGATCTCGCTCTTTCTTCCCTCGTTCGGCACATAGTCGAGATCACACTCCGGATCCGGATTCTTCAGTCCGACCGTCGGCGGGATAAACTCTTCGCTGATTGCTTTTACCGTGAAAACGCCCTCGATCGCTCCGGCACCTCCGAGAAGATGACCCGTCATCGACTTCGTGCTGGATACCGGGATTTTATACGCCCGGTCTCCGAAGACACGCTTTACCGCCTTCGTCTCGCCGAGATCATTCAGATGGGTCGATGTCCCGTGGGCGTTAATGTAATCGACCTCCTCCTTGTTTACTTCGCCGTCCTCAAGGGCGAGCTCAATGCAGGCCGCCGCTCCCTCTCCGTCCGGCGCCGGCGCCGTGATGTGGTACGCGTCGCAGTTTGCGCCGTAACCCGTCACTTCCGCGTAGATGCGGGCGCCGCGGCGTTTCGCGTGTTCCATCTCCTCGAGAACGAGGACCCCGCTGCCCTCACCGATGACGAATCCGCTGCGGTCCGCGTCGAATGGGATGCTGGCGCGTTCCGGATCGGTGCTCTGGCTGAGCGCCTTCAGACTCGCAAATCCCCCGACGACGAGATCGGTGATGCACGCCTCCGCGCCGCCGCAGACAAACGCATCCTCGTATCCGTCCCGGATTCTGTGGAACGCGTCTCCGATCGCGTTGCTGCCGCCTGCACAGGCGGTGACCACACAGGAGCACATCCCCTTCAGCCCGTGTTCGATGGCGACGTGGGCGCCCGCCATATTCGCGATCGACATCGGAACGAAGAACGGGCTGACGCGCTCGAATCCCTTCGCCTCGCCGCGGTCGTGCTCCTGCTCAATCACGTCAATGCCGCCGATGCCGCTGGCGATCAGAACGCCGATTTTATTTTTATCCACATCCGGCGCCTCGAGAATGCCGCTGTCCTCAATCGCCTCATCCGCCGCGCAGAGCGCGAACTGTGCGAAGCGGGCCATCCTTTTGGCGGTTTTTTTATCGATCCGCTCAAACGGGTCAAACTCCTTCACCTCGCCGGCCACCTTCGTCTTGAAATCGGACGTGTCAAACAGCGTAATTTTTCCGATTCCGCTCTTTCCGTTCCGAATATTTTCCCAGCTCTCCGCGACCGACTTTCCGGTCGGATTTAACGTTCCGAGCCCGGTCACCGCAACTCTTCTTCTGTTCATCACTTTTGAATACCCTCCGTAATCATCGCCGCTTACATTCCCATGCCGCCGTCCGGGCAGAGAATCTGCCCCGTGAAATATCCGGAATCATCGGACGCGAAGAATTTAACCGCCTGCGCCACATCTTCGGGGCATCCTGCCCTGTGCATCGGAATCTGCGTGAGTATCGCTTCTTTTACCTGATCGGAAAGGACGGCTGTCATGTCCGTCTCAATCATCCCGGGGGCGATGGCGTTGACCGTGATATTCCGTCCGGCAAGCTCCTTCGCCATGCTTTTCGTCATCCCGATGATTCCCGCCTTGCTCGCCGCGTAATTAACCTGTCCGGCGTTGCCGTGAACTCCGGTCACGCTGGACAGATTGATGATTCTTCCGTAACGCTGGCGGACCATCTTTTTTACCGCCGCGCGGCAGCAGTTAAACGTGCCCTTGAGATTGACCGCGATCACCCGGTCGAAGTCCTCCTCCTTCATCGTAAGAAGCAGGCCGTCTCTTGTAATCCCCGCGTTGTTCACCAGAATGTCAATTCTGCCGAATTCATCGATGACGCGCTTCACGAGCGCGTCCGCCTCATCGGCTGAAGAAATATCCGCCTTCACCGTTATGACGTGAAGATCCGGATTGATCCTGCGGCAGCGCCCGGCGGTCTCCTCCGCCGCGGCTGCATCTCCGCTGTAATTAATGCAGAGGTTCCCGCACATCGCCGCAAGTCCCTCCGAGATCGCCCGGCCGATTCCTCTTCCGCCGCCGGTCACAAGGGCCGTGCGCGGCGCATTCTCCTGTCTTCTGCTCATAATCACAAACTCCTGTACTGATTTGCCCGACGGAATCACTTCCGAAGCGCAGAGAGAACGTGCTCCATGTCTTCTGCGTTCTGGATGTTGTAAATCGTGAAATCCTTCACTCCATCCGTGCGCGCCGTTTTTCTGACAAATCCCGAAAGCGCATTTCCCGGGCCGACTTCAATGAAGGTGTCAACGCCGAGCTCCATCATTCTGCGGATCGTCGCATCTATATGAACGCTCGTCTGAACCTGCTTCACAAGCAGATCCGGAATCGTGTCCGTTTCGCTCTTCTCCCGGCCGAGGGTGTTGAACAGCACCGGAAACTGCATCGTTCCGAACGGAATCGTCTGAAAATACTCCCGGAGCCTGTCCCCGGCCGGCGCCATCAGCTTCGTGTGAAAGGGCCCGCTGACCTTCAGCGGGATGCACCGTTTTGCTCCCTTTTCCTTCGCCAGCGCCGCGCAGTGTTCGACCGCAGCCTTCTCCCCCGCAATCACGAGCTGTCCCGGGCAGTTGTAGTTGCTGATCGTGACGATGCCGTCCGCGGAGGCTTCATCACAGCACGCCTGCAGATCCGCCTCTTTCATCCCGAGAACCGCCTGCATGCCGGTTTCGATCCCGCGGCCTGCCTCCGCCATCGCCCGTCCCCGGAACGCCGTCAGGGTGATCGCCGTCTTCGCGTCAAATACGCCGGCCGCTTCCAGCGCCGAATACTCGCCGAGGGATAGTCCCGCCGCCATGTCCGGAACAAGATTGTTTTCTTTCAGCACCGCCGTCACTCCGCAGGCGAAGGCAACCATGCACGGCTGCGTATACTCCGTCTGCGACAGAAGGCCGTCCGGATCCTCGAAACAGACGGTGTGAATGTCAAAGGGCAGTTCCGCCGCGTCAAACGCCGCGCGGAACGCCGGATATTTTTCGTAGAGATCGCGGCCCATGCCCTTGTACTGGCTTCCCTGGCCCGCGTACAGAAACGCTGTTTTCATATTCGCTGCTCCTTTACTGAATCTCCAGATCTGCGCAGAGATCCGCGATAATGTCCGCGACCGGACGGATTTCCTTAATCTGCCCGCAGACCTGTCCCGACATCAGGCTCCCGTCCTTTGTGTCGCCGTCGAAGACCGCCCTGCGGAGACTGCCGAGCGTATATTTCTCCAGCTCCTCCAGCGTCGCGCCCTCCTTCTCCTGTTTCAGGTAGGCGCGGCTCATCCGGTTCTTCAGGATCCGGACCGGCGTGCCGGCGATTCTTCCGGTCACAACCGTATCACTCCCCTTCGCCTTGATGATCGCCTGCTTGTAATTCTCGTGAATCGGGCATTCCTCGCTCGCAAGCAGACAGGTCCCGACCTGAACGCCGCACGCGCCAAGATCGAACGCCGCCTTCATCTGGCGCCGGTCCGCGATTCCGCCCGCCGCTACGACCGGAATGGAAACCGTATCACAGACCTGCGGAACCAGCGTCATCGTCGTCATCTCGCCCACATGACCGCCGGACTCGCAGCCCTCGGCGATGATCGCGTCCGCACCGATCTTCTCGAGACGCGCCGCGAGAATCGGCGCCGCCACCACCGGGAGCACCAGAATGCCGGCCTCTTTCCAGGACTCCATATACTTCGCCGGATTGCCCGCGCCGGTCGTGACGATCGGAACATGCTCCTCGACGACGATCCTGGCGAGTTCGTCCGCATCCGGATGCATCAGCATGATATTGACGCCGAAGGGCTTGTCCGTCGCGTCGCGGCAGACGGCGATCTGTTCTATCAGCCCCTCAGGGCTGACACCTCCGGTGGCGATCAGGCCGAGGGCTCCCGCGTTCGAGCAGGCCGCCGCAAAGGCTCCGGTCGCGATATTCGCCATGCCGCCCTGGATCACCGGATATTTTGTTCCAAGTAACTCATTCAATCGTTTCATGATGTTCCTCCCACGTCTTCCGAATCATTCCGCCCGGAAATCCGGCGCACATTTCAGCATCAGTCCGCCCCATGTGAGACCGCTCCCGAACCCGATGAGCAGAAGCGTCTGCCCGGGCGAGAGAAGATGCTGTTCATTCATATCATTCAGGGCAAGAGGCACCGACGCGCCGCTCGTATTTCCGAAGCGGTCCATATCCTCGAAAAACTTTTCCGCCGGCGCGTTCATTCTGCGCACCACGTGATCGATGATCCGGGAGTTTGCCTGATGGCAGATCACCCAGTCCACATCATCAAATGTTTTTCCCGACTGTTCCATCAGCGACTCGATGCTGCGCCGCATCGCCCTGGTCGCAAACCGGAACACCGCCTTGCCGTCCATCGAAACCTTCTCCGGTTTTCCGGAGGCGGCTCCCGGAACATTAATTTCAAGACCGCCCGCCGCACCGAGCACATGGTGATACAACGATGCGGGCGTTCTCCTGAAAACCGCCGCGCCGGCTCCGTCCCCGAAAAGCACAGCCGTGGAACGGTCGGTCATGTCGAGAAAGCGCGAGATCTGCTCCGCGCCGACGACGAGCGCATACGGTTTTTCCGATTCCTGAAGGAACCCTCTTGCCACCTCTGCGGCGTAGATGAAGCCGCTGCACGCTGCATTGACGTCCGTTACCGGGATGTCGTCCGGCAGTCCGAGGGCGCGCTGTACAAGACAGGATTCCGCCGGCGTGGCGTAATCCCCGGAGCAGGTCGCCGCCACGAGACACCCCACTTCATCCGATGTGATTCCCGCACGCTCCATCGCCTGCCGCGCCGCCTCCGCCGCCAGGGCGGTGACCGTCTCATCCCCCTCGCAGAAGTATCGGGAGTGAATCCCGGTCCGCGAGAAAATCCACTCGTCGCTCGTGTCCATGATCTTCGCAAGATCGTTGTTGTGAACTGGGTGTTTCGGAACCGCGCCTCCGGTTGCTATTAGTTCAAGACTTTCCATGTCCGTCCTCATTTCTGTTCTGTCTGATGCTTCCGCCTACTCCCGCACTCCGGATCAGACGGACATCTGCCCGATTCTGCGGAATTTTCTGTACCGGTCCTCCCGGAGCTCCTCCGGGCCCATCTTCATCAGTTCCTTCAGCGCGGCGAAAAGCTTCCCGTCCAGCGCGTCGTATACCGCCTGCGGATCCATCTGCGCACCGAGCGGAGGCTCACCGACAATCGCATCCGCGACGCCCGCCTCCACAAGATCCGGAGCCGTCATCTTCATCAGCTCACACGCCTCCGCCTTCCGCTCCGCATCCTTCCAGAGAATGCTCGCGAATCCCTCCGGCGAGAGGATCGAGTAGACGGCGTTCTCCAGCATCCACACGCGGTCCGCCACGCCCAGGGCGAGCGCGCCGCCGCTGTTGCCCTCTCCCGTCACGATGGCGATGACCGGCGTCGCGAGGTCGCTCATCTGCGCGAGGTTCTCCGCGATCGCCGCGCTGATCCCGTGCTCCTC
>ONLT01000175.1 GCA_900318755.1 uncultured Eubacteriales bacterium | reverse complement strand
GAATTGAGAATAGTAGAAAGAGCGAAAGCACCTCGATTTTCATAACCACATCGGTGACTTTCGCCAGAAAGGCGGATAATAACAATGACATGAGCAGCACGGATACAGCAAGACTGTTTACTTTTTCTTACACCCTGAATGCAGGGGAAAACGGAAGCATGAGTTCGCTGTCCGCGCGGATTGATTAAAGGATCCCGGCAGGCTGACACCGCCGGATCCGATTCAGACAGGGTGAGAGTATGAGTCAGGTGTCGAGCCGGTTCCGGGACCGGATGATGCAGAACGATCTGAAACAATTCCGGCCGGAGATGGATGAAAAAAATGATGCCGCGCTGGCGCGGGAGCAGTTCGTATGCGTTCTGGCGATGGGACTGGCGGTTCTGATCCAGCTGCTTGTGAGGAAGACGGAACTGTTCCATGAGACGCTGTACCTGTTCGGAATGACGGCGCTCACCATGGCGCTGAATCTGCTCATCCGGCGCAGGACGCGGAAGAGAGCGACGCTCTTTCTGTACCTGTGGACCGCATTCATCCTGATCTCCGATGCCGTGTTTGAGACGGCAGTGGAACCGAATAAGCTGGGCGTGATCTTCATGATCCTTCTTCTTGCGCTTCCGGGCGCCATTCTCGACGCGCCGCTCCGAGTCGTGAGCTTTACCGTTCTGACATCGGCCGTGTATGTGATACTGTCCCTGTTTCGCTTTCGCGGCGGGATTTTTCTGTCGAATCTGATCCGGCTGATTCTCGTCAATCTTCTCGTGGGTGCGGGCAACCTTCATTCATCCGAGGTGCAGATCGATCTGATCCGGCAGAACCGCGCCGCGCAGAAGACCGCCGAGCATGACGGGCTGACATGGATTTTAAACAGAAGAGGCGGCGAGGCGACGATTGACCGCTGTCTGCAGAAGGGCGAGAGCGGCGCATTCATCCTGATTGATGTGGATAATTTCAAGCACATCAACGATACGTACGGACACAACGTCGGCGATCTTGTCCTTCAGAGCGTCGCGGCGGTCGTCGGAGCAATTTTCCGATCGAGCGATGTGGTGATGCGCCTGGGCGGAGATGAGTTTATCGTTTATGCCAGAAATCTTCAGGATGAAAGGGTCGTCCGGAGGAAGATTGAGGAGATCCATGATGAAATCCGGGACATCACCCTGTCCGAGGGGGACAATGACTGCGTCAGTGTCAGCATAGGATGCGTGATCAACCGGGGAGAGTATCCGGACTACAGCTCGATCTATGCTGCGGCGGATGAACTCCAATACCGCTCCAAGAAAAGCGGGAAAAACCGGTACTGTATAAAATAATTTTAGAAAGGATTGTTTGATCGTGTTTCCGCTGATCTTTTCCGATCTTATCAGCTTAACAGTCGTGGTTTACGTACTTGCGCGCATTTGGGTGAATCCGTCCCTGGAACCGGAAGCGGTAAGGATGTTCCGCAATATCGGAATCACTCTGATCGCGGCGATTGCCCTGGATCATATCTGGGAATATTGTTTCGAACGTTCGGGCGAATCGGACCTGTAACGCGGACAGCTTCAGCTCATCGCGAGCATTGAATTTCTCAGCATTCCGGTCTCGCTTTTTTTTATCATCTGGTATCACCGGAAAAAGCGGGACCTGGCGGACGGTATATTGATCGCGGGGGATCTTGTGCTGTTTGTGCTGGATCTTGCAAATGCGTGGGTGCCCGTTTACTTTTATCTGGATAAGGACTATTATGTGGCAAACTGCCGCGGCGCTGGCTGGATCCATCTTTTTGCGGTGGTTCTGACGGCTTTCGTTCTGATCCACGACATTGTGCATCTGAAATACATCGACGATGAGAACCTCATCCTGATCATTTTTGTGCTTCTGACGGCGGCGCTCGGCGAGGTGAGTTTTTATTTCGACGGCAATGTGACCGCTGTGTGGGAATGCATGGCGATCGTTTATCTGCTTCTTTACTTGACCTTCTCGCGCGCGTTTGAGAAGACCGATCAGGTGACCGGAATCCCGAACCGGAATGCTTTTACCGTGGCGTATTTCCGGAACCGGAGGAAACCGGCGGCGGTTCTCGTCAACTTTGACCTGAATCATCTGAAATCCTTTAATGATCGGAGAGGGCACCGAACCGGAGACCGATATCTCCGGGCCTTTGCCCAGACCGCCGGGAGGCGCCTTGAGCCGTACGGCAGGTTTTACCGCGTCGGAGGAGACGAGTTCTGTCTGGTTTGTGCATCGGAATCCGGGCGCCTGAAGGAGGTTCTTGAAAACCTGGATCGGATGGAAAAATGCGATCCGGAGTTCGGCGATTTTCCGATGAATTTTTCTTACGGTCTCGTCGTGCGCCGGCCGGGAGAGACAAACGAAGAGCTCTATGAGCGCGCGGACGAGATGATGTACGCGGATAAGCGGAGAACCGAGGCTGCAGACTCTGATCATCCGCGGGGAGATCAATAAGCGGCGGATCTATGGACAGCCTGGAGTTTTCAGTCTAGAATGAGACTGATTGTCGGAAGGACAGGAATCATTTATGAAAAATAAACGTTTGGGCGATATGCTGATCCAGCAGGGAGTAATCAGTCAGCAGCAGCTTCAGCAGGCTCTTGCGAAGCAGAAGGAAGAACACAAGCGTCTCGGCGAGGTACTGGTCGGCGACGGATTTATCACGGAAAGCCAGCTGATCGAGACGCTTCGGATTCAGCTCGGCATCGATTATATTGATCTTTCAAAGATCGACATCGATCCTTCGATGTCCCGGCTGATTCCGGGGCATGGCGCGAAGAAGTATTCGATCGTTCCGGTCCGCACTTCAAAGGATACGCTTTTTCTCGCGATGGAGGATCCGCTGAACTTTATGGCGATCGAGTACGCGCGCGATGCATCCGGCAAGAAGATCATACCGATGATCGCGACCGCTTCGGCGGTCACTCACGCGATTAATGTGCTCTACGGCAACGAGGGCGCCGCCGAGGCGATGCAGCAGATGCGTGAGGAAGCCGGCATCTCCAGCGACGCGGTGAATGATGAGGAGACACGCGAAGAGGATGCGCCGACGATCCGGCTTGTGAATTCGATCATCGAGCGCGGAGTTGCGGAAAAGGCGTCGGATATTCATTTTGAGACGACCGGGGGCGACATGGTCATCCGTATGAGGATCGACGGGCGGCTTCACCGGATCATGACGGTTCCGTCGGATCTGATCGAACCGGTGATTTTGCGGCTGAAGGTCATGGGAAAGCTGGATATCGTGGAGCGGCGTGTTCCGCAGGACGGCCGTGCGGTGCTGAAGGTGCGGGGAAAGGAAGTGGATCTCCGGATCTCGACGCTTCCGACGATCTACGGGGAGAAGGTAGTGCTCCGCCTGCTGGGAACGGGCGATACGCTGCTCACGAGGCAGGGCATCGGCATTCCCGCGTATGAGAATGAGAAGCTGAACAGTCTGATGTCGCTCTCGAGCGGCGTGATTCTCATCGTCGGTCCGACCGGAAGCGGAAAGTCATCTACGATGTACGCACTGATGCAGGAGCTTCTTTCCGAGGAGACGAATCTGATCACACTGGAGGATCCGGTCGAATACCATATCGACGGCGCGACGCAGGTGGAGATCAATGAAAAGGTCGGCCTCACGTTCGCGGCGGGCCTTCGTGCGATTCTGAGACAGGATCCGGATATCATCTGCGTCGGCGAGATCCGCGACGGCGAGACGGCAAGGATCGCGATGCGGGCGGCGATGACCGGCCATCTGGTGATTTCGACGATTCACACGGAAGACGCGGTTTCCGCGATCGACCGTCTGCGCGATATGGGCGTCGAGCCGTATCTGATTGCTTCCGGTCTGCGCGGGATTATCTCGCAGCGTCTGCTTCGGAAGATCTGTACACACTGCCGGGAGGAATACGTACCGGATCCGTCTGAGATTGCGCTGGCAAATGTGCGGGATTTTTCCGGAAGAAAGTATTTCCGGGGCAAAGGGTGCGACTGCTGCTTCCACACGGGTTACCGCGGAAGAACCGGGGTGTTCGAGATCCTGGTGATGAACAACGCGCTCCGGCGCTGCATCACATCCGGAGGGGACAAGCAGGAGTTCCGCCGCCTCGCGAACGAGACGGACTTTACGCCGATGATTGTAAACGCGGACCGGATGGCGGAGGAGGGAACGACGACGCTCGGAGAAATTATCCGGACGCTTCGTACAGAATAAATAAGCCTGCAGGATGGCAGAGATTTGAAGGGAGAGTCGGATGGCGGCTTCTTTGAATGTGGAAATGCTTGTGGGGAGCGCGGCAGAGATGGGGCGTCGGATATCCATCTGACGTGCGGACTTCCGCCGAAGGTGCGGATCGACGGGGAATTGAAGGATCTCGGTGAGAAAATCCTGACCGCGGAGGACTGCGAAAAACTGGCGGCTTCTCTGGCCGGCGCGGAAGCAAAAAAAATCGGCGAAACCGGGGAATGGGATCTGGCGCGGACGATCGCGGGAGAGCGGGTCCGGATCAATCTCTTTCGCTCGCAGGGATCTCTTTCCGCGGCGATCCGGATTCTGAGCAGCCGCATTCCGAAGATGGAATCGCTCGGTCTGCCGGAGGCCGCGATGCAGTTTCCCCGGTACAATAAAGGGATCGTTCTGATCACCGGCGAGACAGGAAGCGGCAAGTCCACGACGCTGGCGGCGATTCTGGATGAGATCAACCACACCCGCCGCGAGCATATCATCACGCTGGAAGATCCGATCGAGTATATTTACAATCCGGATCTGTGCCTCATCAATCAGCGGGAGATCGGGAAGGATACGGAGTCGTATCCGAACGGGCTCAGCGCGATTCTCCGTGAAGATCCGGATATCATACTGATCGGAGAGATGCGCGACAATATCACGATCGAGACAGCGCTCGTCGCCGCGGAGACCGGTCATCTCGTGTTCGCGACGCTGCACACGAACTCGGCCGTGGATTCGGTCGACCGGCTGGTCGGCGTTTTCCCTGCGGAACGTCAGCCGCAGATCCGGATGCAGCTCTCGACGACGCTGCGCGCCGTGGTTTCGCAGCAGCTTCTTCCGAAGGCGTCGGGACGGGGGCGTGTTCTCGCAAGCGAAATCATGATTGTGACGCCGGGCATCCGGAACCTGATCCGGGAGGGAAAGACTCCTCAGATGCAGAACGCGCTGCAGACTTCCGCGAAGGAGGGCTGCGTCACGATGGATCACTGCCTGATCGGCCTCGCGTCGCGCGGAATGATTACCCCGGAGACGGCGCTGGATGCGGGAAATGATCAGGAGCTGCTGCGGCGGAAAATGATGTTTTAGGAGTAAGTCGGTATGGTTACATATCAGTACAGAGCGATCGGACCGGACGGGAAGCCGGTGCGCGGAGTCGTCCGCGCGCAGGATGAGATGACCGCGGTGCGGAAGATAAAGGAGACGTGTCCGGTCATCACTTC
>ONLT01000076.1 GCA_900318755.1 uncultured Eubacteriales bacterium | reverse complement strand
GAAAGGTGCTCCTCAACCGACATCGTCGCCGACTCGCCCGTCGTTCCGCAGATGATGATCGCGTCTGTATTGTTTGCGATCTGCTCCTCCAGAATATCGTCCAGCTTCGGGAGATTGACCGATCCGTCCGCATTCATCGGAGTGACGATCGCAACTCCGGACCCTCTGAAAATAGCCATGCAATTACCTCCTTATATTATCTGAATACAAAATGTACCTGCTGATTCAGACCGGAAACAAAGACCGTCTGCCAGCCAGGTACGCCGCCGTCCCAAACGAAAATAGATCCAGGTGAAATATATCATGCCACAATACGGTTGTCAAGAATTGCCGCGCGTGGTATAATCACAAAGTTGTGAACATCGAATGACTTTGACAGCGCGCGACCGGCTCGATCCGGCCGCTTCTTTGAGTGTAAGAAAGGATCTTATTGCAATGGTTAGAAATGATGTGAGGAACGTAGCCATCATCGCCCACGTTGATCACGGCAAAACAACTCTGGTTGATCAGCTTCTCCGGCAGAGCGGCGTGTTCCGCGCCAATCAGCAGGTGCAGGAGCGCGTCATGGATTCCGGTGACATCGAGCGGGAACGCGGCATCACAATCCTTTCCAAAAACACTGCCGTCACCTATAAAGATGTAAAAATCAACATCATCGACACCCCCGGACACGCGGACTTCGGCGGCGAGGTCGAGCGCGTCCTGAAAATGGTCAACGGCGTCATCCTTCTGGTCGACGCTTTTGAGGGACCGATGCCCCAGACCCGGTTCGTCCTTCAGAAAGCCCTTGAGCTGAACCTGAAGGTCATCGTCTGCATCAATAAAATCGACCGGCCGAACGCACGTCCGGAAGAGGTCGTCGATGAGGTTCTTGAGCTGATGATGGATCTGGGCGCCTCGGATGAACAGCTCGACGCCCCGTTTTTATACGCCTCCGCGAAGGACGGCATCTGCTCCGACGATCCGAATGTCGAGGGCAAGGACATGACGCCGCTGTTCGACGCGATTCTGGAATACATTCCGGCTCCGGAGGGCGATCCGGACATGGGCACGCAGGTTCTGATCAGCACCATCGATTACAACGAATACGTCGGCCGGATCGGCATCGGAAAAATCGACAACGGATCCATCGCAGTCAATCAGGAGGTTCTCCTGATGAACCACCACGATCCGTCCAAGAAAGAAAAGGTCAAGGTCAGCAAGCTCTACGAGTTCGACGGACTGGACCGGGTCGAGGTCGATCACGCGACCGTCGGCGCGATCGTCGCAATCTCCGGCATCGCGGATCTGCACATCGGCGACACGCTCTGCGATCCGTCCAACCCGGACCCGATCCCCTTCCAGAAGATCTCCGAGCCGACGATCTCGATGAATTTTCTGGTCAACGATTCTCCCTTCGCGGGTCAGGAGGGCACCTATGTCACCTCCCGTCACATCCGCGACCGCCTGTTCCGAGAGCTGAACACGGATGTCAGTCTCCGGGTGGAGGAGACCGATTCTCCGGACTGCTTCAAGGTGTCCGGCCGCGGCGAGCTGCATCTCTCCGTCCTGATCGAGAGTATGCGCCGCGAGGGTTATGAGTTCGCGGTCAGCCGCGCCGAGGTCATTTACAAGCACGACGAGCGGGGCAAGCTGCTGGAGCCGATGGAGATCGCGTACATCGATGTGGCGGACGAATTCTCCGGCTCCGTCATCCAGCGTCTCTCCGAGCGCAAGGGCGAGCTGCAGGGAATGAGCACGGGAAGCGACGGCATGACCCGCCTGGAGTTCTCCATCCCCTCCCGGGGCCTGATCGGATTCCGCGGAATGTTCATGACCATGACGAAAGGAACCGGAATCATGAACACGATGTTCGACGGCTACGCTCCGTACAAAGGCGACATCACATTCCGCAAGCAGGGCTCACTGATCGCCTTCGAGACAGGCGTCGCAGTTACCTACGGCCTGTTTCAGGCACAGCAGCGCGGCACTCTCTTCATCGAGCCCGGCACAAGGGTTTACGCCGGTATGATCGTCGGACAGAGCGGGAAAACCGAGGACATCGAGCTGAACGTCTGCAAGACGAAGCATCTCACCAACACGCGTACCTCTTCCTCCGATGACGCTCTGACGCTGACGCCGCCGAAGATTCTCTCCCTCGACGAGGCAATCGAGTTCATCGACCGCGACGAGCTCGTGGAGGTCACGCCGAAAAGCCTGCGTCTGCGCAAGCGCCAGCTCGACTCGAGACTCCGCAAGCGCGAAGCGATGCGCCAGACCCCTCAGCAGTAATCAAAAAAATAAGGGCTGCCGGTTTCTTTTTTGGGAACGCCGTTGAAGTGTTCCCGCCGTGAGAAACCTGCAGTCCTTTTATTTTTAGATCCAGCGGCTCAGACGTAACTCTTCAGCGTCTCCAGCCTCTGCTCCGCGTTGTCTTTTGTGACGATTTCCGAACCAACCGTGACGGTTTCTCCGACTTTCTGTCCGTCCAGAATCTTCACCATCGTCTCAATCGCCTTCTGCGCCATACCATAGGACGAATAACCGACCGACATGGTCTCCTGTCCGTTCAGCATCGATTCGCACGCGGATTTCGTCGCGTCAAATCCGACGAAAACCGTATTTTTGTATGCTTCATTTCCTGCTGCGGTCCGGGCCGCCGCCTGCGCCATATCATCGTTGTTCGCGCAGATGATCGCGACTCCTTCCGGATGCGTCTGGATGATTCCTTCCATGCAGTTGACGGCTTTATCTGCCACCGCGTCCGCGTACTGCACTTCATCCGTCAGAAACTCTCCGCCTGCCTCATCGATTCCTTCCTGATATCCCTTGAGACGGGCCATGCAGGTGCCGTCGCCCTGAACGCCCGAGATGCAGATCGCCTTGATGGTATCCCATCCGGCGTCCTTCGCCATCTGAACCGCCGCTGTGCCGCCCTGTTTCGCAGCCTCTTCCTGGTCCAGTCCGACGAAGGTCACAATCTCCGGTGCCTCAATCTTCGTGTCGATCGCGATGATCGGCTTTGTCTGTCCGGCGATCAGCTTCGCCGCGAGATCCGCCTGGAGCGGTGCAATAATATATCCGTCGTACGCGCCGGAGTTCAGATCCGTCTCGATCATGTTCTGCTGCTCATCGTACGCGGTCTCAGAAGAAGCGCCTTTGACATCAACCTTGATGTTCGGATGCGCCTTCGCATAGGCATTCGCGCCCGCAACGACGTACTGCCAGTACTCGGAAGCCGTCGTTTTCAGGATCATATCGATCGAATACTCCTTATCCGTTGTGTATTCCTCTTCCGAAGAAGAAGCGGAAGAAGCTGAAGAACTTGCAGTTCCTGAGATGCTGTTCCCTGCGCTTTCGGATGAAACAGAAGAAGACGATGCCTTTGTCCCGGAAGCCGACGCGGTGTTTGAAGCCGACGCGGCGCCTGAAGCCGAAGCGGTGCCTGAAGCCGATGAAGATGAACTGCTGCCCGAGCCGCACCCGGCAATTAACGATGCAGCCACAAGACCGGCTGTCAGCAATGCTGTAAGATTCCTTTTCATACTGCAAACCTCCCAATTGTAACGGCCGTTTTTTATTTTGCTACACTCGGGATCCCTGTTATTATTCAGTATAAATCGCCGCCACCCGTAAAACGGGTGGTTCGGTCCGGGCTATAAGCCCGTGTTGCTAGGCCAGCGTCTCAAGGCGCTGGCTTT
>ONLT01000001.1 GCA_900318755.1 uncultured Eubacteriales bacterium | reverse complement strand
TCGTTGTTGCTGCAACCGACGGCGTTATGGCACAGACCAGAGAGCACGTTCTGCTTGCCCGCCAGGTCGGTGTTCCGGCTATGGTTGTATTCCTGAACAAGTGCGATATGGTCGACGATCCGGAGCTGATCGAGCTCGTTGAGATGGAGGTCACCGAGCTTCTTGACGAGTACGGATTCGAGGATACCCCGATCGTTCGCGGTTCCGCTCTGAAGGCACTTGAGGATCCGAACAGCGAGTGGGGCGACAAGATCATGGAGCTCCTTTCCGTTGTCGACGAGCACATCCCGACTCCGGAGCGTGACACAGATAAGCCGTTCCTGATGCCGGTAGAGGATGTCTTCACGATTTCCGGACGTGGTACTGTTGCGACCGGTAGAGTTGAGCGCGGAACTCTCCGCCTGAATGATCCGGTTGAGATCCTTGGTATCAAGGACGAGGTCAAGACCTCCGTTGCAACCGGTATCGAGATGTTCCATAAGCTCCTCGACGAGGCTATGGCCGGTGATAACATCGGTGTTCTGCTTCGTGGCGTTGAGCGTACCGGAATCGAAAAGGGACAGGTTGTCGCAAAGCCGGGGACCGTTACCTGCCACAAGAAATTTACGGCTCAGGTATACGTACTGACCAAAGACGAGGGCGGCCGTCATACACCGTTCTTCAACAACTATCGTCCGCAGTTCTACTTCAGAACAACAGACGTTACCGGTGTTATCACTCTTCCGGAAGGCACTGAGATGTGCATGCCGGGCGATAACGTCGAGATGACCATCGAGCTGATCCACGCAGTCGCTATGGAGCAGGGACTTACCTTCGCTATCCGTGAGGGCGGCCACACCGTAGGATCCGGCCGTGTAGCTTCCATCATCGAGTAAAACTCCGCGGCAGCTGCGAGAAGCCCTAAAACGAAAAAAGAGTCTGTCACCCGCATGAATGCGGTGGCAGGCTCTTTTTTCGTTTTAGGGCGCGGCGATCGCTGCGACCTGGCAGGCGTAAGCCTGCCAGATGCTTCTCGAAAAGAAAGTTTTGCTAAACAGATAAGAAAGTTATAAGATAGACATAACAAGATGAAATATAAAAAGGCAAAGGAAAGATAAGGTTATGATGTATCCGTATATGACGCTGAATGACGATACAGAAATTACCCATTCTGAAATGCAACCTGACGGAAGAGTAAAGGTTTACATTGAAACGCCGGATGATGAAGGGGGATTTCGGAACGCTACGTGCTGGCTGCCTGATTTTCACTGGGAAAATAATGGATATACAGAGGAAGAAATGCAGCGTTGGAATAAGCTGATCAGGGATAACGCACATTTGATTATTGAATTCTCCCAGGAGGGAGGAATCCTGAATGCCACAGCTGTTTAAAATTGGCCCCTATTCCATCTATTTCTGGTCAAATGAAAGCAATCCGTTGGAAACGGTACATGTTCATATTTCCGAAGGAAGAGCAACGGCGAATGCAACAAAAATCTGGATCACAAGCAGAGGAAAGGCATTGCGCTGTAATAATAATTCAGCAATACCGGAACACATTCTCACCCGAATGGAGCGTTATTTGGAAGCAAACAGTGAATATATAATTCACGTGTGGAAGAATCAATTTGGTAAGGTAGAATATTATATTTAAGATTCATATTCGATAGCAGCTGCAGAGTCAGCCAACGCATACATGCGGAGGGCCGGCTCTGTTTTCGTTTCCGAAGGCGCGGCGGAAGCTGAAGAAATTCTCCGAAAAAATGAATGAAACCCCGCTCTCCCCTCCTCTTATATACAGATGCGCATCAAACGAATGAACAGGAGACAGAAAATGACTGACAGAGAGATCGTCATCCGGCTGCAGGCGGGAGATCAGACGGCGTTTGAAGAACTGTATGAACGATACAGCGGTCCGATGTTCCGATCCGCCCGGGTGCTGCTGGGAAACAGTGAGGATGCAGAGGATGTGCTGCAGGAGACATTTGTAACCTGCTATTTTCATATCGGAGAGCTCGAAAGACCGGAGAGCGTGAGATACTGGCTGTTCCGGATCATGCGCCGGTCCGCTTACCGCCTTGGCAAAAAGCGGAGAGCGGAAACTCCGGATGAAGACATCAACCGCCTGCGGGACACCGCGGAGAGTGAGGAGATCGGGCCGGAGGAACACACCGTTTCCTCCGCGCGGCTTGAAGAGCTGCTCTCCACCCTCTCTCAGAAGCAGAGGGAGGTGGCCGTCCTCTATTATCTGGAGGAGATGTCCGTCCCGGAGATCGCGGAGGTTCTGGACTGCTTTGAGGGAACCGTAAAATCAAGGCTGTTTTCCGCGAGGAAGAAGCTGAAGCAATACCTTGAGCAGGAGAACGGCAGTACGGGACTTCCGGATGCGGCGCCCGAACCGGGTACCAGGGAAAAAGAGACAGGGAACGGATTTCGATTCAGCAGGCTGACGCCGAAGAAAGGAGCTTCAGTATGAGACGGAGAGACAGAACAGACCTCAGAATTTCACGCGCACTGATCCGCTGTACGGATGGTATCTCGCCCTCTGCGTCCTGCAAAAGCAGGATCATGGAGGAAATCAGAGAAAAGGAGAGCGTCATGAGACAGAATCAGGAAGCGGCAGAACATCGGAGAACAATCGGAAGACCCTTCGCAGCGAAATTCGGAAAGGCGGCCGGGATCGCGGCCGCGCTCGGCATCGCCTGCGCGGGAACCGTCATCGCCGGCGGAATGATCGGGAGCACCAGAGCCTCCAGCCATTCCGGCTATGATTACAAGAACTATTCCGCGCTGGATCAGGCATGGCAGGATGCGGGGCTGTCAGCGGATCTTCCGGAGACGTTTTCGAACGGATACCGTTTTCAGGGGGCCTCGCTCGTATCCGTCGAGGACCAGAACGGATCGGGAGAGACGATCGGAAAAAGCAAAGAGGTGAACGCAACCTATCGGTCCGGACAGGACGAGGTTTCGGTCATGGTATCCGGGAAGAAGAATTCAGAGGAGACTCCGACCGATATCGTTACACTGGCGGATGGAACGGAGCTTCGCTATTCTTCGGACACCTACCGGTTCCTTCCGGATGATCAGGACGGAAAGGCGCTTTCGGCGGAGGACCAGTCCTTCGAGAATCAGCCCCATCACTACATCAGCTACGGAGGCGATGAGGCAGAATCAACGGAAGTGATCGATTCCGTAATCGTCACGGAGGGAGACGTGACCTACAGCCTTCAGTGCGGTCACACAGACACGAGTAAAGATTCTCTGCTGGATATGGCGGAAGAGATCGTAAACGAGTAAAATTTTGCTGTATCTGTTCAGAACCCCACATCCCGCGAAGTGCCGCTTCGCCCGGTGTGGGGTTCCGGGCGTCTATGGCGCCTGGTTATATGCCGGAATGCGTGCGGAAAGTTTTGATTACATTTTATTTAGAAATTACAGAAAAATATAATGAAAGGGCTTGACATATCATTTTAGATGGTTTATAGTTTGACCATCGAACGAGGGCGTTTGAAGAACTGATCTTCAGGTGTTCTCGTTTTTTTT
>ONLT01000128.1 GCA_900318755.1 uncultured Eubacteriales bacterium | reverse complement strand
GTCGACGAGGTTCAGGCGGTGATTGACAGCAAGATCGAGGCGCTGTCCGCGGATCTGATCACATTTTACGCGGGCAGTCAGTCGGCTCAGGTGACCGCCGGCGACCTGGGGCTGTACAGCACGAACACCGGACTCGCAGAGGAAGCGGTCAACATCGGCCGCAAGGGCAATGTCGTGAAACGTTTTCTGGCGGATCAGTACGTGCAGCAGAACGGAAGAATTGTCCTGCCGCTGGAGCTCGGAGTGAAGGAGAGTATGGTCCGCGATGCGGTCAATCAATGCCTCGGCTCTCTGGAGTCGGATCCGAAGCCGGCGTCGATCGACATCGGGTCCGACGGAACGCTGACGAAGGCCGACAAAGTCGACGGAGTAAAGGTCGACGTGTCGAAGTCAGTCGGCCTGGTGAGCAATTATATGAGCAGCGAATGGCACGGAGGAGCGGGCGGCGTTCGGCTGTCCTATACGTCGGTTCCCGCTTCCGGAGATCTTTCGGAGCTGGATGGAATCACCGATCAGCTGGGGACGTATACGACGAAGTTCGATCCGACCAACACCGGCCGTGTCACGAATATCCGGCGTGCGGTGGAGCTGATCAACGGGACGGTCATCCAGCCCGGCGAAGAGTTTGATTTCTCGAAGGTGGTTGGAGAGACGACAGCGGAAAACGGCTTCGAGCTGGCGGGATCCTATGAGAACGGAACGGTCGTCGATACGTACGGCGGCGGGATCTGCCAGGTTTCGACCACGCTGTACAACGCGGTGCTTCGCGCGGAGCTGGATGTGACCGAGCGGCATCCGCATTCGATTACCGTAAATTACGTAGATCCGTCGCTCGACGCGGCGATCGCGGACGGCTCAAAGAATTTCCGCTTTCAGAACAACCTGGATCATGCGATTTATCTCTACGCAAAGACCGATGAGACCAGCCTTACGTTTGCGGTGCTCGGAAAAGAGACGCGCGATCCGCAGAGAACGCTGAAGTTCGAGAGCCGTACCGTCAGCACGACGCCGTATACGACGGCGGTCAAACTCGACAGTTCGCGCAATTACGGCGTGATTGAATCCTCCGGAGGACACGACGGAATTGAGGCGCAGGCGTGGAAGATCGTCTACGTGAACGGCGTAAAACAGAGTGAGGAGCAGGTAAACGAGAGCGATTACAATATGTCGCCGCTGACGTATCTTGTGGGCATCAAAGGAGCGAATGAGTCACAGCTGTCCGCGCTGCAGAGCGCCGCTGCGAATAATGATATTTCCGCAATCCGTTCGCTCGTCTGGTAATAAAGCGGCTGCTTCCGGCCCGGACCGGGCCGGATCCGATCGCGGGAAAGGGTTTAATAAAAGCATCATGAAAATCGGGAAGCTTCCTGAGACCGTTCTTGAGCGGTCGGTAATCAGACAGATCAGACACAGAAGAAATGAAGTCCTGATGGGACCTGCGGTGGGCGTGGACTGCGCGGCCGTGGAGGCGCGGGATGGGGATGTTTTCACATTCTCCACCGATCCGATCACCGGTACGGTCCATGATCTCGGGGCGCACTGCATTTACGTCACGGCGAATGATCTGGCGGCTTCGGGCGCCGAGCCGGTCGGAGTGATGCTGTCGGTGCTGCTTCCGCCGGATACGGAGGAGAGCGCGGTCAGAAAAATCGTGCAGGACGCGGACCGCGTCTGCGAGGGGCTCGGAATCGAGATTCTCGGAGGACACACGGAAGTGACCAATGCGGTGCGCCAGATTCTCATCACAGTCACAGGGATCGGGCGCATCAGGAAAGCGGAGCTGCTTCTGCCGGATCGGGCAGAGCCGGGGGATTCGATCGTGATCAGCAAGTGGGTCGGTCTGGAGGCAACCTCCATTCTGGCGAAGGAGCGGGAGAAGGAGCTTCTAGGCCGGTTCTCGCCGGAACTGATCCGGACTGCGGCAGGATTCGACCGCTATCTTTCGGTCGTAGAGGACGCGGAAATCGCGAAAAAAGCCGGCGTGAAGCTGATGCACGACATCACGGAGGGCGGAGTGTTCGGCGCGCTCTGGGAGATCGGAGAAGCCACGGGGTGCGGTCTGACCGCGGATGTCCGTTCGATCCCGATCCGCCAGGAAACCGTGGAGATCTGCGAATTCTTTGATGTCAATCCGTATCAGATCATGTCAAGCGGTTCGATGCTGATGATCGCGCCGGACGGGGGACGGCTCGTGCGCGCCCTCGGAGAACGAGGAATTCACGCGGCCGTGATCGGCCGCCTGACAGAAGGAAATGACCGGATTCTCACCAACCAGGGTGAGACGCGATATCTTGAGCGGCCAAAGCCGGATGAGCTTTACCGCGCCCTCGGAGAATCAGAATCATAAGAAAACAGGCTGCCGGGAGAGAAGGTTTTGTCATGCCGCATATCAACATTGTCTTACATGAGCCGGAGATTCCGTCGAATACGGGAAACATCGGCCGCACCTGCGCCGCCACCGGATCCTCGCTGCATCTGATCCGTCCCTTCGGCTTCCGCCTGAACGAGAAAGCGCTGAAACGGGCGGGGATGGATTACTGGGAAGATCTGGATGTCCGCGAATATCTGATCTACGAGGACTGTATGGCCGGGCATCCAGGCGCGAAAATATTTTATGCGACGACGAAGGCGAAGCAGCTTTATACCGATGTGACCTTTCCGGATGACTGTTACATCCTGTTCGGGAAGGAGAGCGCGGGGATTCCGGAACCGATTCTCCTTGATCACAGGGAGGACGCGATCCGGATTCCGATGATCGGCGATACGCGGTCTCTGAACCTTGCGAACTCCGTCGCCGTTATCCTGTACGAAGCGCTGCGCCAGCAGAACTGGCGCGGCCGCACCGAAGGCTTCCTTCTGGAATGACCGGAAGCGGGGTCAATCATGTTTCGCGAGATCAAGGGTGAATTCGAACGTGCTTCCGGCACCCTCCGTGCTCACCACGTTGACGGTCTGGCCGTGTGCGTCGATGATGTCCCGCACGATGGCGAGTCCGAGGCCGGTCCCCTTTGTATCTCTTCCCCGTGAAGCATCTACCTTATAGAACCGGTCCCAGATCTTGTTCAGCTTGCCGGAGGGGATGCCGGTTCCGTGGTCCGTCACGGAGATGTACGCTTTCTCGCGGCGGATGCTGGTCTCGATCTCGATGGAGGAATTATCCCGGCTGAATTTAATCGCGTTATCCAGCAGGTTGTAAAGAACCTGCTGAATTTTTCCGTAGTCAGCCAGGACGGATAACTCGCTGCCGGCCAGGATCAGATCAATCGAGATGCGGCGCTTTGTGCAGATCCCCTCAAACAGCTCGGCGGTCGCCTTGATCATGCCGTTGATATCGAATTCTGTGAGATCAAGCGAGGTTTTCTTCGCGTTGATATCATTCAGAGTCAGAATTCCGCTCGTCAGTTTTTCCAGACGCTTCGTCTCATTTACCACGATCTCCAGATAGTGATCCTGCATCTCATGGGGGATCGTTCCGTCCAGAATCGCTTCTACGTAGCCCTTGATGGAGGTGAGAGGGGAGCGGAAGTCGTGGGAAACGTTGGAGATAAAATTCCGCTGGGACTCCCCGGTTTTCGCGAGCTCGCTGGCCATGAAATTCAGGGTGGATCCGAGTTCGCCGAGCTCATCGTTCGATTTGACTTCAATCTTGTGATTCAGATTTCCTGCGGCGAATTCCTTCGCGCCGGCCACGATCTTTGTGAGGGGACGCTGAAAGGATACGCTGATGAAAACCAGGACGACCATAAACAGCGCCACGATGATTCCGAGAATCAGAAGGACGACGCGGAGAATCGCCTCGCGCTCCGTGATGAGAGCGGAGAGCGGCATATGAATCGAAAGGTAGCCGCTGATCTGCATCTCGTTGGACACCGGCATGATCACGGTCAGCTGATCCTCTTCAAAAAATCCGAAAAAATTTCCCGTCGTGTAATAGCTGCTGCCCAGAGCAACCGGATCAAAATTCTGGATCACCGTGTGTTTTGCCGTGTCGGAGGGATTTGCCGTGTCCAGGAGAATGGTTCCGCCCTCCGTGATATAAAGAATGCGCGCGCCCTCGTAGTCGGCCAGCGTCTCCAGAACACTCATGGTCTGCTGCAGACTCTCCTCATCTTTGATGCGTTTCATAGACGCGTCGTTCGCGACGCGGTTAACCTCAGAATAGAGCCGCCGGCTCGTGCCGTCCAGGATCCGGTTATAGATCAGTTTTGAACCGAGGGTGATCACCAGAATCAGAGCCGCCGCGGACGCGAGGATATACGCGATGAGATATTTGATAAGAAGTCTTCCCTTCATTGTGCGCTCCGTGATTTCAGTTCAAACTTGTACCCGACGCCCCAGACGGTCCCGATCGCCCAGTTATCATTGTCGCGCAGCTTTTCGCGGAGACGCTTGATGTGGACGTCTACCGTCCGCGTGTCGCCGATGTACTCGTATCCCCAGATGTGGTCCAGCAGCTGTTCGCGCGTGAAGACCTGATTCGGAGACGAAGCGAGAAAGTACAGGAGTTCAAGCTCCTTCGGCGGCATATCAATGTTGCGTCCCCGGTAGGTGACGGAATAATTCGTAAGATTCACCTCAAGATCCGGGTAGCGCACGGCCTTTTCCTTCGGCGATTCCGCCGGCTCCGGCGTCTTCGCCGCGCTTCGCCGCAGCACCGCCTTGACCCGCGCCACCAGTTCTTTTGAGTCAAAGGGCTTGATCATATAATCATCCGCGCCGAGCTCCAGTCCGAGTACCTTGTCGAACACTTCGCCCTTAGCGGAGAGCATGATGATGGGAATATCGGAGGTATGCCGGATCTGCCGGCACACCTCGTAACCGTCGATGCCCGGCAGCATGATGTCAAGCAGGACGAGATCCGGCTTGAATTCCGAAACCGCCCGCAGAGCCTCGTTGCCGTCCCCCGCCGTGCGGCACATGAAGCATTCCTTCGTCAGGTAGAGGGAGATCAGCTCCGCGATGTTGCTGTCGTCGTCTACGATTAAGATTTTCTGTTTTGATGCTGGCATAAACCGCCTGTCCTTTCCTGAACGGTTACACGTTCAATTCCGCGATCGTAACCCCCGCGTCTCCCTGTCCGAATTCCGCCAGGTGAAAACTTTTGACCGAACGGTTGGAGCGGAGGTACGCGTGAATGCCCTCCCTGAGCCGTCCGGTTCCTTTTCCGTGGATAATGCGGACCGTGTCGATGTGCGCGATTACGGCGTCGTCGATGAATTTGTCGAGCTCGGCGCAGGCCTCGTCGACCCGCATGCCCAGCAGATTGATTTCCGTCGCCGCGTTCATCGCCTTTTCCATGCGGACGCCGCTTCCGGCCGATCCTCTGCCGCCGCGGCCGTTCCCTGACTGCGGGCGGTTCGTCCTCCGGTCCGCGCCGTCCGCACGGTTCGCCCGCCGGTCCGTGCCGTCCGCGCGGTACCGGCTGACCGGCGTTTGAAACGGGCCTTTTCCGGAGGAGCCTTCTTCAAGAATATCCGGTTCGTCCAGCAGCTCGAGATCGTCGATGTTGACCTTTGAGCGCATGATTCCCATCCGCACGAACAGATTGCCCTTTGCGTCCGGCTTCGAAGCCACGATACCCTTCAGATTCAGACTCAGTACCTTTACACCGTCGCCCGGCTTCAGCTCGTCTGCCTTCGGCTTCCTTCTCGAGCGCTGTGCGGGCTGCACCCGGGACGATGCTCCGGCTTTTTCCATTTTTTTGCGGAGTTCGGTTCGTTTCCGCTCCATCGCGTCCGCTCCGTCTGCCTGTCTGCTCAGTTTCCGGAAATCGCGGATCGACTGGTCCGCGTAATCCTTCGCTTCCTGGAGGATGCGGTGCGCCTCCTCGTTTGCCTCCCGGATGATTTTATCCTTCGACCGGCCGGCCTTTTCACGCTCCGCCTGAAATGCGCTGCGTTCCTCTCGGAGTTTCTCTTTCTGCTGCTCGAGTTCGCGGTTCTGCTGATCCAGCTCGATGCGGCGCTGCTCGAGAGAGGACAGCACGTCCTCAAAAGATGCGTCCTGCTCGCTGATCTGCGCGCGGGCCTCGTCGATGATATGGTCCGGCAGTCCGAGGCGCTTCGAGATCGCGAAGGCGTTGCTCTTGCCCGGAACGCCGATCAGAAGCCGGTACGTCGGCCGCAGCGTCGCCACGTCAAATTCGCAGGACGCGTTCTCAACACCCGGGGTGCGGAGAGCGAAAATTTTCAGCTCGCTGTAATGGGTCGTAGCCATCGTCCGGATCTGCTGGCGGTGCAGGAAAGAAAGAATCGCGATCGCCAGCGCGGCGCCCTCGGTCGGGTCGGTTCCGGCTCCCAGCTCATCGAACAGGACGAGGGAATCCCGGTCCGCCTTTTCGAGAAACGAGACGGTGTTTGTCATGTGGGAGGAGAACGTACTCAGAGACTGTTCGATGCTCTGCTCGTCTCCGATGTCCGCGTAGACCTCTTTGAACACGGCCAGCTCCGAGCGGTCCAGCGTCGGGATATGAAGACCGGACTGGCCCATCAGCGTCAGCAGCCCGATCGTTTTCAGCGAGACGGTTTTGCCGCCGGTGTTCGGTCCCGTGACGATCAGAAGATCGAACGCGTCGCCGAGACGGATATCAATCGGAACCACTTTGTTCTTGTCGATCAGCGGATGACGCGCACTTCGAAGGACGATCCGCCCCTCCGTGTTAAAAACCGGCGCGGTCGCGTTCATATCCATCGCGAGCTTCGCCCGCGCGAAAATAAAATCGAGTTCGATCAGATTCTCCATATCCCACTGGATCTGTTCGCGGTAGACCGCGGTTTCCTCCGAGAGCTCCGCGAGAATTTTCTCGATCTCGCGTGCCTCTTTGATCTCCAGAGAGCGGATGTCATTGTTCAGACGCACGATCGCCATCGGCTCGATGAAAATCGTCGCGCCGGTCGAGGACTGATCATGGATCATGCCGGTGACCTGCGAGCGGTACTCGGCCTTGACCGGAAGGCAGTATCTCCCGTCGCGGATTGTAACCACCGCGTCCTGAAGATAATTCCGCATCGAACCGCTGACCATCTCCTGGAGCTGGGAGCGGATCCGCTCCCCGTTCAGCCGGATGCTGCGTCGGATTCTGGCCAGTTCCGGACTCGCGTCGGATGAGACTTCTTCCTCGGAAATCAAGCAGCGGCGGATCCTGCCGGACAGCATCGGAACTGCTTCGAGAGAAGAAAAAACCGGGTCCAGACAGTCCTCCCCGCCGTCGTCATGCGCGCCGTACTCCTTTGCGCGTCCGGCGTTTTCAAGAAGGGACGCGACCTGAAGCAGCTCATGCTGAGTCAGAGCGCTGCCGATCTCCAGCCGCTTCATCGATGCGCCGAGATCGCTGGCGTTTCCGAAGGAAGGGCTTCCCTTTTTAAACAGACGCGAGAGCGCGGAAGCGGTCTCCGTCTGCATTCTCCGGATCGTGCCGATGTCGTCCGACGGCAGGAGCTCTTCGCATTTTTTTCTGCCGGGACCGCATGTCGCGCGGTCCGCGAGCAATCCGATGATTTTATCGTATTCAAGCGTTTTCAGCGCTTTTTCATTCATGGTGTTTCCATCCTTTTCAATTATAATCCAGAAGCTATTTTACCATACCTGACAAGGATTTGCGATCCTGTGCAGAGTGCATGAAAACAGATTTTGAAAACACATGGATTTTCAGAAAGTATCGTAACACTCCGTTCACAATATCCTGATATACTTTTTCTCGTCAATACAAATCACTGAAATACGGGGTTTTCAATGGAAGAGCATCGTAAGTCAGACACAAACGAAAATCAGGATACCGATAAAAAAGAGTTCCGTTTTCTGAATGAAACGATCAAAAATCCGGACGGAAAAAAGCAGCTGCGCAGACGCATCCTTTTCCTGCTGATTGCGATGGCGGCCGGAGCAGTCGGGGCGTTTTTATTCACGCTTCTTAAACCGGCGGCGCAGCGGCTCATCTCCGGAGACGGAAAGGAACGCGTCAATATCGCAACAGTGGCGGACAGTTCGGCGGTGTCCGTTTCATCTGTCCTTTCCGACAGTACAGCGGCGTCGATCTCCCCGGCGGAGCAGAAGAGCGGAGACGGGGAGAAAAATGCGGCCGGCTCGGAAGGAGCGGCCGGCGCAGAAGGCAGCGGGACGGAGGAAGAAACGGATCTGGACAAGTACCGTCTGGTGCGCCGCGAGATCAACAACATCGTCGTGAACTGCGAGAAATCCGTCGTCAGCGTCACCGGGATCCGCAGCGAAATGGATTACTTCAATAACACCTACGAGAACAGCAGTTCCGCTTCCGGCGTGATCATCGCGGATCATGATTCGGAGTATTACATCCTCACGGAGGCGAACGCCACGACGGATGCGGAGCAGATCCGCGTGGTCTTTTTCAACGGGGTTGAGCTCGACGCGGAGAACATCCGGTCCGACGCGGCCACCGGCTTTGCGGTGATCCGTGTGCAGAAAACCGGAGATCTGTCGGCTTCAAGCCTGCCGGCCGCCGCAACGCTCGGCAATTCCTTCGGGCTCGCAAGGGGCGATACCGTCGTCGCGCTGGGCGATCCTTCCGGATACGGCAGCAGTTACTCCATCGGGGCAATCACATCCAACACGAACATCGTCTCGCTGACGGACCGCAATTATCATATTCTGACGACGGATATCAAGGGTTCCGAGGACGGTTCCGGCGTACTGATGAATCTCGACGGGAAAATCGTCGGCATCATCGACCAGTCTCTCGGCAGCGATGACAGCAGCATCGTGAAAGCGATCGGCGTCTCCGAGCTGGAAGATCTCATGCAGAAGCTTTCGAACAATGAGGCTCGCCCGTACGTCGGGATCAGCGGAGAAAACGTCACGGACGTGATAAGCCGGAAGACCGGAATTCCCAGAGGAGTCATGGTCAGCGGGGTCGCGCAGGATTCGCCGGCGATGCTTGCAGGAATCAAGCAGCAGGATATCATCACAAAACTGAACGGAAAAGATATCACCACGGTAAACGAATACACGACGTTCATTGAGGCCTGTACCCTTGGCAGCACACTGCATGTCACCGCGCAGAGAAAAGGGGCGGCGGGGTACGAAGAAGTAACATTTGATGTGACGGTCGGTGAGTGTTAAAATGAGCTGTCAGGGATCCGGATTGTTTCCTTCAGAAAAATGATCCGGCCCCGACAGCTATTTTTTGAGGCAGCCTTTCCCTTTTGCGGGGGCAGTTAGAAAAGGAGTAAAAGCGTACATGAAATACATCAGGGATCTGCAGGCGGGCAGCCGTATTACCGGTGTTTATCTCTGCAAATTCAAGCAGAGCGCAACGACGAAGACAGGAAAACCGTATGACAACGTGATACTGATGGATAAAACCGGAGCGGTGAACGCGAAGGTCTGGGACCCGGATTCTCCGGCGATTGAAAATTTCGATGCCCTGGATTACATCAGCATCATGGGCGATATCACCAGCTACAACGGCGCGCTTCAGGTTGCGATCCGGCGGGCGCGTGTCGCGGATGAGGGCGAATACGATCCCTCGGATTTTCTTCCGACCTCGGAAAAAAGCATCGACAATATGTACGCGGAACTGCTCTCTTATGTCGGCTCGATTAAAAATCAGTATCTGAAGAAGGTGCTGGACGACTTTTTTATGAACCGGGAATTTGCGCAACGCTTTAAACGGGCTTCCGCCGCGAAAACGATCCACCACGGATTTGTCGGCGGCCTGCTTGAGCACACGCTCAGCGTCACGAAGCTCTGCGATTATTATACGAAAGCCTATCCGTATCTGAACCGGGATCTGCTTCTTACGGCGGCGATGCTCCATGACATCGGAAAGCTGAAGGAGCTGTCCTCCTTCCCGGCAAACGATTACACGGACGCGGGCCAGCTGCTGGGCCACATCGTCATCGGAACGGAGATGATTCACGATGAGATCCGGACTATTCCGGATTTTCCGCAGAAGCTCCAGAACGAGCTTTTGCACTGCATCGTAGCGCATCACGGCGAGCTGGAGTACGGATCTCCGAAAAAGCCGGCGCTGGCGGAGGCCCTTGCGCTCAGCTACGCGGACATCACCGACGCGCGGATGGAAACATTGAAAGAGCTGTTTGAGTCCAGCTCAAAATCCTCCGACGAGTGGCTCGGATACAATCGCATGCTTGAGACGAACATCAGAAAAACAGGCGATCTTCCGGATTGAGACGAAACGGATATGAGTGAAAAACAATTTCAAAAAAACGAAACAGTGCTCCTCCGCGTGACGGACATCGGTTCCTCCGGTGAGGGCATCGGAAAGGCGGACGGATACACGCTCTTCGTCCGCGACGCGGTCGTCGGCGATCTCGCCGAGGTAAAAATTACGAAGGCGAAAAAACGATACGGATACGCGCGCCTGCTCCGCGTGATCGAGCCATCTTCGGACCGGGTGAAGCCGCCCTGCGCGGCGGCCGGTCCCTGCGGAGGGTGTCAGCTGCAGAACATGAATTACGCGGCGCAGCTTTCCTGGAAGGAGACCATGGTCCGGAATGATCTGATCCGGATCGGAGGCTTCCCGGAAAACGGATCAGGATCGTACCGGCTTCTTCCGATTATCGGGATGGAGAAGCCGTTTCATTACCGCAATAAGGCGATTTACCCGATCCGCAGCGATCAAAACGGGAATCTGACGGCGGGATTTTACGCGCTCCACAGCCACCGCGTGATCCCGCTTCTTTCGTACAGCAGGGACGGAGTGAAAAACAGGACGGCGGCGGACGAGTGTCTCATCGGCGCAAAAAATAACCGCCCGATTCTTGACGCGGTCCTTCAGTGGATGCTGGCTCATCGGATCGAGCCCTACGACGAGGAGAGCGGGAGAGGCATGATCCGCCACGTGCTGATCCGTACCGGCTTTTCGAGCGGCCAGATTCTGGTCTGCCTCGCGGTGAACGCGAAGCATCTGCCGTTCGCGGAGGATCTTGCAGCAGGACTTTCAAAATTCGAAGGCATGACCAGCATCTCGTACAGCCCGAACATGGAGAGGACAAATGTGATCCTGGGCAGTCGGGCTGTCACTATCTGGGGCAGCGGATCGATCGAGGACCGGATCGGCCCGGTCTGCTTCGCCATATCGCCGCTCTCGTTTTTTCAGGTGAATCCGGTCCAGACCGCCCGCCTGTATCAAAAGGTGATGGAATTTGCGCAGCTCACAGGAAATGAAATCGTCTGGGACCTGTACTGCGGCATCGGCAGCATTTCGCTCTTTCTGGCTCAGCGCGCGAAGATGGTCTACGGCGTCGAGATCGTCCCGCAGGCGGTTGAGGACGCGCGCGCAAACGCAGAAAAGAACGGGATCCGCAACGCAGAATTTTTCACGGGAAAAGCGGAGGAGATTGTTCCGAAGGCATATGAACAGGAAGAAATCCGCGCCGATGTGGTTGTCGTCGATCCGCCCCGGAAAGGCTGCGATCCGGTTCTGCTGGACACCATAATCAAAATGAAACCGGAAACGATCGTCTACGTCAGCTGCAACCCGGCAACGCTCGCGCGGGATCTCCGGATTCTGTGCGAAGGCGGATATGAGCCGGGAGAGGTGCAGCCGTACGATTTATTTCCCTACAGTGTGCACGCAGAAGTCGTAACGCGCCTGAAGAAGAGCAGGTGAATGCGGATGGAAACCGGAGGATGAAGATCATCATGGCAATTTCCATTGCCGGTACATAGAGGAAGAAGTCGATTTTTATCCCGAATTTCATTCTGAAGAGTCTTGAAGAAATATCAAAGCACCTGGGCGTGAGCAAGGATACGATCAGATCCTGGATTAAGAAGAATACGATTCCTTTTCACAGGGTAGGGGGGCAGTATAAATTCAGACTTTCTGAAGTAGATGAATGGGTAGAAAGCGGCGAAAGCGCCAATGCAGATAAACAGGGCAAACCGGAGGAATAAGCGATGGCAGCAGATAATAAAAGAGAAAAAGAAAGAGAAGAAGTGCATCGCGCCATATGGGCCATCGCGGATGAACTGCGCGGTGCCGTAGACGGATGGGACTTCAAGAACTATGTGTTAGGCACAATGTTCTACAGGTACATTTCCGAAAACCTGACGGCGTATATCGATGAAGGAGAGATCGAGGCAGGCAACACGGATTTCAGTTATGCGCGTATGTCGGATGCGGATGCCGAAGAAGCGCGGGAGGGACTTGTGCAGGAAAAGGGATTCTTTATCCCGCCAAGCGAACTTTTCTGCAATGTCCGGGCAAGGGCTTCTATAGATGAGAACCTGAATGAAACATTGGAACGGGTATTCCGCAACATTGAAAATTCCGCACAGGGTAGCCAGTCTGAAGCAGACTTCGCGGGACTGTTCGATGACTTCGACGTGAACAGCAACAAGCTCGGCAGCACCGTCGCAAAGAGAAATGAACGGCTGGCTAAGCTCCTTGACGGAATCGCGGCCATGAATCTTGGTTCCGTCAAAGAACATGATATAGATGCATTCGGGGATGCCTATGAGTATCTCATGACGATGTATGCTTCGAACGCCGGTAAGTCCGGCGGGGAGTTCTTTACTCCGGCGGATATATCAGAGCTTCTTACCAGGCTTGGGACGGTCGGCAAAAAGAAGATTAATAAAGTATACGATCCGGCCTGCGGCAGCGGTTCGCTGCTGTTGAAGACAGAAAAAGTTCTTGGCAAGGATGCCGTGGAGATCGGATTCTTCGGGCAGGAGATCAATATCACGACATATAACCTGTGCCGCATCAATTTGTTCCTGCATGATATCGGATTTGATAAGTTTGACATCGAATGCGAGGATACGCTGATCAATCCGCAGCACTGGGATGATGAGCCGTTTGAACTGATCGTCTCCAATCCTCCATATTCCATCAAGTGGGCGGGCGATGATAACCCGCTTCTGATCAACGATCCCAGATTCGCCCCGGCAGGCGTGCTTGCACCCAAGAGCAAGGCAGACATGGCTTTTATCATGCATTCCCTGTCCTGGCTTGCTCCAAACGGAACGGCGGCCATCGTATGCTTCCCGGGAATCATGTATCGCGGCGGCGCGGAGCAGAAGATCCGGAAATACCTGGTCGATAATAACTTTGTAGACTGCATCATCCAGCTGCCGAGCAATCTGTTCTTCGGTACCTCGATCGCAACCTGCATCATGGTCATGAAGAAGGGAAAAACAGATAATAAGATTCTGTTCCTGGATGCTACAGACGAGTGCGTAAAGGTTACGAATAATAACCGGCTGACACAGGAAAATATCTCGCACATCGTGGATGCCTTCACGAAGCGCGAAGATGTGCAGTACTTCTGTCGGCTGGTTTCTTACGATGAAGTTAAGGATCAAAATTACAATCTGTCCGTCAGTACTTATGTGGAGGCAGAAGATAAGCGCGAGAAAATCGATATCAAGAAACTGAATGCAGAGATAAAGACAATCGTTGCCCGTGAACAGGTACTCCGTGATGAGATCGATAAGATCATCGCGGAGATTGAGGAGGGCAGGCCGGATGAGTAATCTTATCAAAACCGATGAGAGCTACCGGAACTGGGTGTCCGAAATATCTAAGGAGTTTCGCAGGAGTCAGATCAAGGCGGCCACTCATGTTAACGCAGAAATGCTGATGTTTTTCTGGAGACTGGGACGCGATATTCATGCGATGATGGAGAAGAATATATATGGCTCGGCATTCTTTAATAATTTGAGCAAAGACCTGAAAGATGTAATGCCTGACATAAAATCTTTCTCCGTTACAAACCTTCATTATATGGTGTGGTTCTATGAGTTATATCCTGATGCGTTAAATTTACCCCAACCTGGGGTAAATTCTGAAAGCAAATCAAATTTACCTCAAGCTGGGGAAGATTCTGAGAAGCCTGTATTCCGGATCCCGTGGGGACATAACAAGCTGATCATAGATAAATGCAAAGGAAACCCGGACAAGGCCGAGTTTTATGCAGAGAAGACACTCGAAAACAACTGGTCACGGGTTGTGCTTTTGAATTTCCTGGGGACAGATCTTTATGAGCGACAGGGAAAAGCTGTCACTAACTTTGCCTTGACACTTCCGAAACCGCAGAGCGATCTGGCGCAGGAAATCACGAGAGATCCTTATAACTTCGATTTTCTTACAATCAGGGAAACCTACGATGAAAAAGAGCTGAAAGATGCTCTTATGGACAATATAGAAAAGTTCCTCCTTGAACTCGGTAATGGTTTTGCATTCGTCGGGCGGGAAGTACGGCTTGAAATGGGCGAGACCGAGAACTTCATGGACATGCTTTTCTACAATATAAAGCTGCATTGTTATGTGGTGGTGGAAGTAAAGGTCAGAGAATTTGAATCTTCTGATATGGGGCAGCTCGGGACTTATATGGTTGCGGTAAATCATCAGATGAAGGGAGAGATCGACGGACCGACACTCGGACTGCTGATCTGCAAATCAAAGGACAACGTGAAAGCAAAATATGCCCTTGAAGCCAGCAGCCAGCCGATGGGAATCTCTGAATACGACATCAGCACATTCCTGCCGGATAAGTATAAGAGCAGCCTGCCGACGATCGAGGAGATCGAGGCTGAACTGACGGATGGCCCGATCAACGAGGAAGGAGGGCAGAACGAATGAGCAAATTGGATGAACTGATCGCTGAACTCTGCCCGGATGGGGTGGAGTTTAAACCCATAAAAGATGCATATGAACGTCTACGTGGAACTTCCATTACGGCGAAGAAAATGAAAGAAATCGAAAATTCTAATGGAGATATTAGAATTTTTGCAGGTGGGAAAACGGTAATAAATGCTATAAGAGATAGCATCCCAAAAGCTAATATTACAACTGTTCCTGCTGTCCTGGTCCAGTCAAGAGGTGTAATTGATTTTGTTTATTATGATGAGCCTTTTACATTTAAAAATGAAATGTGGGCATATACAACTGGGGAAAAAGACTCCGTAAAATTTCTTTATTATGTTTTAAAGAATAATGTGGAATACTTTCGGGAAGCTGCATCTGGTATGGGAGCGCTGCCTCAAATATCTCTTCGAGTAACTGAGGAGTTTAAAATTCCTGTACCTCCTATTGAGGTACAGCGTGAAATTGTCCGGATTCTGGACAATTTCACGGAGCTAACAACGGAGTTTACAGCGAAGCTTACAGCGGAGCTTACAGCGAGAAAGCAGCAGTATGAATATTATAGGGATGAGCTGCTGACTTTTGGTACGGATATTCCAATGGTCAAGCTTGGGGATATAGCAACAGAATTTTACAGAGGCTCAGGGATAAAGCGGGATCAAGTCACATCAGAAGGTATTCCGTGTGTTCGATATGGTGAGATTTATACAACTTATAATACTTGGTTTGATAAATGCGTTTCACACACAAAACTGGAATACGTTCCAATACCTAAATATTTTGAACATGGGGATATTTTGTTTGTCATTACAGGTGAAAGCGTGGAAGATATAGCAAAATCTGTTGCTTATCTTGGACATGAAAAGTGTCTCGCCGGTGGAGATATTGTTGTCATGAAACATAATCAAAATCCACGATATTTGGCTCACGTACTATCGACTTCTTCGTCGAAAGAACAAAAAAGTAAAGGGAAAATAAAGAGTAAGGTTGTTCACTCGAATGTTCCATCAATTCAAAATATTGTAATTCCCTTGCCGCCACTTGATGTTCAAGAACGATTTGCAAATGTCCTCGACAACTTCGACGCCATTTGCTCCGATCTGAACATTGGTCTGCATGCTGAGATAAACGCTCGTCAGAAGCAATATGAGTTTTACCGGGATCAGCTCTTGACATTTGCTGAGTCTGGCAACAGCATCTTGACAGACAGACAGACAGACAGACAGACAGACAGACAGACAGACACGGCACGCGCTGATTAAGCTCTTCCAGTATGTATTTGGATATGCGCCTGTCAGTCTGAATGCACTGTTTGACACGAGGAATGGCTACACGCCATCAAAAAAGAATAAAGACTTCTGGGAAGGCGACACAGTAATTTCGTGGTTCCGCATGGAGGACATAAGGGAGCAGGGAAGAATTTTAAATGACGCTTCACAGCATGTGACGAGGGAAGCCGTAAAGGGTGAGCTTTTCCCGGCAGATTCGATTATAGTTTCTACATCGGCGACAATCGGAGAACATGCTCTTGTCAAAGTTCCCTGTCTGGCTAATCAGAGATTTACGTTCCTTATGCTAAAGGACGAATACAGAGATATCATCGATATGAATTATATCTTTTACTATTGCTTCAAACTGGATGAATATTGCAGACAGCATTTGTATCAAGGAAATTTTGCATCGGTAGATATGTCGCAATTTGGCTCATTTGTTTTTGTGATACCTACGCTGAAGAAACAGGCTGAAATAGTACATACGCTGGATCGATTTGACAGATTATGTACGGACATCTCTTCCGGCCTCCCCGCCGAGATCGATGCCAGGCAGAAGCAATACGAATATTACAGGGATCAGCTTCTCACCTTCAAGGAGAAGCAAAGCTAAACCTGCTCGCCGGACAGGCAGGGGAAAGGAAGTGCGCCATGCCATATTTCAACATTGTGGCGGAATCGAATAAGAATACAGTCGTCACGGAATATGAGCCTGTGAAACGCCGCTCAGATCAATATCAGAGTGAAGCTGCGCTGGAACAGGAGTTTATCCGTATGCTCTGTGAACAGGGGTATATGTATCTGCCCATTCATTGCGAAGCTGACCTTATAGCGAATCTCCGCGCCCAGCTTGAAGAACTGAACCATTATAAATTCAGTGATGATGAATGGGAGCGCTTCTTCTCTGATGCGATTGCGAATCCCAACGATCATATTGTTGAGAAAACCCGGAAGATCCAGGAGGATTATGTCCAGGTCTTAAAACGCGATGACGGACTTTCGAAGAACATCACGCTGATAGACAAAACGAACATCCATAATAACAGTCTTCAGGTTATCAACCAGTATGTGGTTAATAAATCAGGGAGCCTGCCGGCAGGCAGGCAGGCGAAATACGATAACCGCTATGATGTAACGATTCTCGTCAATGGCCTGCCGCTTGTCCATGTGGAGTTGAAGCGCCGGGGCGTTCCGATCCGCGAAGCGTTCAACCAGATCGAGCGGTATCAGAGGGATTCCTTCTGGGCCGGCAGCGGCCTGTTCGAATATGTGCAGATATTCGTGATTTCAAACGGAACGAATACAAAATACTATTCCAACAGCACCCGCTTCAATGCGATCAAAGACGCAAAGACCGGAAAAGCAAAAAAGAAAAAGACCAGCAACAGCTTTGAGTTTACGTCCTTCTGGGCAGATTCCAATAATAAGGTCATACCGGATCTGATTGATTTCACCAGGACGTTTTTTGCAAAGCACACACTTCTCAACATTCTGACGAAGTACTGTGTGTTTACATCCGAGAATATGCTGATGGTCATGCGGCCGTATCAGATAACTGCTACAGAGCGGATCATCAATCGGATCGAGATCGCGCATAATTATAAGAAGTACGGAGATATTGCCGCCGGAGGCTACATTTGGCATACAACGGGTTCAGGGAAAACCCTTACTTCATTTAAGACGGCAAGGATTGCATCTAATCTGGATTTCATCGATAAGGTGCTCTTCGTTGTTGACCGTAAGGATCTGGATTACCAGACCATGAAGGAATATGACCGCTTTGAGAAAGGAGCCGCAAACAGCAACACCTCCACGGCGATCCTGCAGAGACAGCTTTCGGATACCAAGTCGCACATTATCATCACAACAATCCAGAAGCTTTCGACCTTTATCAAGAAGAATAAAGAGCACGAGGTTTATAACAAGCAGATTGTCATCATTTTTGACGAATGCCATCGCAGCCAGTTCGGCGACATGCATGCGGCTATCGTCCGATATTTCAAGAAATACTATATGTTTGGCTTTACAGGCACACCAATTTTCCCGGCGAACGCGGGCAGCAGTGTGAAGAATCCGAAATATGCCACAACGGCTCAGACCTTCGGCGACCAGCTTCATACATACACGATTGTCGATGCCATCAACGATAAGAACGTGCTTCCATTCCGCGTGGACTACATTAAGACGATGGATTCTGATGCGGATATCGATGATGAGGAAGTGTGGGATATCGACAGGAAGAAGGCATTTGAAGCACCGGAGCGTATTTCTCTGGTAGCGAATTATATACTGGATCATTTTGACCAAAAGACCTATCGCGGCGACAAGACGTATGTTTACAATTCTCTGACTAATATCGCCGAGGTTGCATCAGCTGATCGTGGCAAGGTTGAGGAGATTAAACGCAAGCAGCGCATCTCAGGCTTTAATTCGATTTTTGCTGTAGCTTCGGTACAGATGGCCAAGCTCTATTATGAAGAGTTTCGTAAGATCATGAAGAAGGATCCGACGAAGCAGCTGAAGATTGCTGTCATTTATAGCTATGCCGCGAATGAGGAGGAAGCGGACGGTATTCTGGAAGAAGAGAATCCGGAGGATACTTCTGCGCTTGACCAGAATTCAAGAGATTTTCTGGAGAGTGCGATCAAAGATTACAACAAGATGTTCCAAACGAATTACGACACCTCCAGCGAAAAGTTCCAGAATTACTATAAGGACGTATCGCTCCGGATGAAGAACAAGGAACTGGACATGCTGATCGTCGTCAACATGTTCCTGACCGGTTTTGATGCTACGACGCTGAATACGCTCTGGGTGGACAAGAATCTGAAGATGCATGGCCTGATCCAGGCATTCAGTCGGACGAACCGCATTCTGAACAGTATAAAGACATTCGGAAATATTGTTTGCTTCCGCAATCTGCAGAAGAGGGTGGATGCCGCTATTTCCCTGTTCGGAGACAAGAACGCTGGTGGCATTGTCCTGATGCAGAGCTTTAAGGAATATTACTATGGATACGAAGCTCAGGACGGAAGACAGATGCCGGGCTACGTTGACATGATCGAGGATCTGCAGACAAAGTTTCCGGTTGATCAGCCGCAGATCGTTGGTGAGCAGAACCAGAAGGATTTCATCGCATTATTCGGGGCGATTCTTCGCATGCGGAACCTGCTCGTGTCATTTGATGACTTTGCTGGGAAGGAAATCATCAGTGAGCGCGATCTGCAGGATTATCTTGGGAAATATCAGGATCTCCGGGATGAATGGAAACGGAAACGCGAGAATGGCGAGAGTACGGATATTACGGATGATATCGTGTTCGAAGTTGAACTCATCGAGCAGATAGAGATCAATATTGACTACATTCTGATGCTGGTGAAGAAGTATCACGACAGTCATGGCGAAGATAAGGAAGTGCTCGTGACGATCCGCAAGGCCGTGGATGCCAGCCCGGAACTCCGCAGCAAGAAGGCACTGATTGAATCCTTTATCGCCGGTGTTAATGACATTGACGATATTATGGATGTATGGCACGAATATGTCGTGCAGAAGAAGGACGAGGATCTGGATGCGATCATAAAGGAAGAACGCCTGAAGCCGAAGGAAACGAAGGACTTTATGGACAGATCGTTCCGCGATGATGAATTGAAGACTATCGGCACAGATATTGATCGGATCATGCCGCCGGTGTCCCGCTTCGGCGGTGCAGGGAGAGATAAGCGTAAGGCGGCTCTCATCAGAAGGCTTATGGCTTATTTTGAGAAATTCAGAGGATTGGTATAAATACGGTCAGATAAGGGAGAATGCGATTATGTATCTTTTGAATGGCAATACCCCGGACGAAATCGAAGAAACAACCTTTGCCGAACTTGGCAAAAAGGAAAGCGATATAGAGGAGCTTCTTCGAAAAAATATCAACATGATATGTGATGATGCAGAATCCATGCTTACGGTCGGGCAGCAGGTGAAAAATGCCGAGAACGGCAGAAGCGATCTGACTGCGATTGACAACGATGGAAATATCGTCTTGATCGAAATCAAGCGGGATAAGAAGGACATCGGGCACCGCAAAGAGGCTTTTGAGTTCCAGGCGATCCGCTATGCCGCAAGCTGCGCGACGATCAAAGATACTGATGAGCTGGTTCAGGACATTTTTGCACCGTATGTAGAAAAGCATAAGAATGAGTTTTCATCCTACGGTGACAGCCTTACATCCACAGAGATTGCGCAGAGAGTTCTCAAGGATTTTATAGATACGAATGGCATCAAGGATTTTAACGAGAAACAGCGCATTATCCTGGTGGCTTCCGAATTCGATCCGCAGACTTTATCTGCTGTTGCATGGCTGAACAGTAATCAAGTGGATATCGCCTGCTATCAAATCACGCCTTATAAATTCGACGACAGTATCATCATTGACATGAAGAAGGTGCTGCCGGTTCCGGAATACAGCGATTTCTTTGTGGATGTTGTAAATCAGAAGGTTTTAGTGCAGGGTCAGAAGAAGAGCATCACAAGGAAGAATCTTCCCAAGATCGATGCGCTTATGAAGTACCATGTCATCCTCTCCGGTGCGCTTTTCAAGGCAAAGGACAGGGACAGCGAAGCTGTCCTTCAGGATGACGGACAGGTAAAGATCAAAGATTCCGGGCAGGTGACGTCTCTGCAGCAGTGGCTTAAGGGCGTGTATGGATGGTCGTCTGTAGAAACGTATGCGCTGACGGTTGACGTACAGTCCGGCAAAACACTTTCAGAACTTAGGGCAGCATATATGGAGAAGAATCAGGAATTGCCTGAAGTGGATTTCAATTTGTAAAATCACACTGTATTTTTGTTAAGAAGGAGACTTAAGGGTGGAAATTATGCCTGCATGGATTGCGTGAAGAGAAAAAGATGAGATTCCTGCGGAAGTGGAAAAGCTTATTGGTTCTGACATGGACAACGGTCACATTGTGCATATGTATGTTGATGAGGTAAAAGGCATAGAGTTTGATAAAGTTTTCGTGGTGAGTGATGGAATGTCGCGAAATGAAAAATATATTGCTTTTTCATGGAAATACCTTGAAGTGGGAGGCAGCAGGCTGATGGATAGGGAGATGAGTTTATGCGCTACGGCCCTGATGAAAGCATCCAATATAAAATAAAGTTTGAGGGAAAGATCACATCTGTTCAGCCGCGCTCAAATGTATGGAGATACCGTCTGGATAACCGGACGCATACGCTGACCGGATACAATGTTTTTCTCGAAGGGACAACTGATGAGAATTTGACAGCAGATGGAAAGATTGGAACCGGGAAGCATAAGTTCGCTGTAGCAGTCTCTGAGAAGCTGCAGGAGAAAATGCATTTTCATATCGGCGATGAAATCAGCGGAACGGCATGGACAAAGAAATATCCGAAACTGGAATATGCGGATTATTATCGCGCGGGAACATTGAAGAAGATTTCTGCAGCAGATACATCGAAAAGAGAAAAGACACCACCCTGGACAGACGAAGTACCATCTCTTTCTGTTTATGATTGGCGTGGATGTCGGATGCTCGACAAGAGATGCTGGAGTGGTAAATGTTTCGCATGTAAATGGGCTGCCATGGCCAATGTTACAATTGAGTATAACTGGGGAATCAGTCAGAAATTTCGCTTTGAAAGCTTTTGCTATGGCCCCTTCAGCTGTAAGAATTACAAGATGGGAAAGCCGAGGGCTGTGCCGGATAAGCAGCTCAGATCGGTATACGATGAAGGCTGGCTGGATGAAATCTGTACGGAGAACCGGAAGGACGATGACGAATAATAACCTGAAATCAACAAGCAAATTCATTTCCCTGATCCTGCGGCATCATCCGGAAGTGATCGGTATTACTCTGGATGAACATGGCTGGGCGGATGTGCAGGAGTTTATAGACGGAATCAATAAAGACGGAAAGCATGACCTGACATTAGAAAAGTTGGAAGAGATCATCCGTACAGATGAGAAGCAGAGATATTCTTTCAATGAAGATCACACGAAGATAAGAGCGAATCAAGGACATTCTATTCCGGTAGATGTGGAACTTGAAAAAACGTATCCTCCGGAAATTCTTTATCATGGAACCGGTGAGAAATATGCCAGCTCAATTGATAAGGAGGGACTGCTTCCGAAATCAAGGCTTTATGTCCATCTGTCAAAAGATGTACAGACGGCTGAGGAAGTCGGCTCCAGGCACGGTAAGCCGGTTGTTTATCAGGTAAATGCCGGAGAGATGTCTCGTGACGGAATAACGTTTTACTTATCCGCAAACGGTGTGTGGCTCGTGAAGTCTGTGCCTGTGCGATATCTGATAAAGTCAGGTGACAGAGGGGCGATACATTACGAAGAGAAAAAGGATGAGTCTTCAGCTCTTCTGGAGCTTACAGACCGTCAGATCTACGATACACCGATCGGACCCGTCTGTATGTCGAAGACAGAGCATGAAATGTATTTGGAAGAAGCAGAATTAAGAAGAGCAAGAGACAAATAAACGATATGAAAGAAAGCGCATTATGAATATTCAGATTAAGCGTGTTTATGAATCACCCTCCGACACAGACGGGTTTCGCGTCTTGGCTGACCGATTGTGGCCTGGAGGCATTATGAAGGAAAATGCGAATATTGGCTTTTGGGAGAAGTGCATTCAAAGCCTGCGACACCGTGACATTCCTTTTCGGTGCAAAGGATGCAGAACACAGCAATGCCGCGGTTCTTGCTGAATGGGCGGAGGAAAATATCAAAACAGAGTTTGTTAAGAAACAGGAGTGCAGCATATGAGCGAATATAAACCGCCATTTCATATTACGGATAAAATAACGAATCTGGTCGCGGAAATAAGTGAGCAGATCGGGCGTATAAAGGTATTGTCACATGGAAATCTGAACCCACACCTAAGAAAAGAGAACAGAATCAGGACGATACACTCGTCTCTTGCAATTGAGCATAACTCATTATCGCTAGATCAGGTGACGGCAATTATAGATGGGAAGCGTATTCTCGGAAATCCCAATGAGATCCGGGAAGTGAAAAACGCTTACGACACTTATGAGATGATGCTGTCTCTGGATCCGTATTCTGTGAAGGATCTCTTAAAAGCACATAAAATGATGATGGAAGGTCTGATTCCTGAAAATGGAAAATTCCGATCCGGCGGAGTGGGTGTATTTGATGGAGACATAGTCATTCACATGGCTCCACCCGCTAAATTGGTTCCTGGAGAAATACAGGACCTTTTCGAATGGTACATAGGTTCCGAAATGCATCCGCTGATCAAAAGCGCTGTTTTCCATTATGAGTTCGAGTTTATTCATCCTTTTGCAGACGGAAATGGGCGAATGGGGAGAATGTGGCATAGCTTATTGCTCGGGAAATGGAATGATTTATTTTACTGGCTCCCCATTGAGGAACTGATCCGAACCCGTCAGCAAGAGTATTATGGTGCGCTTGGCCAATCGGATAAAGAAGCGGACAGCAGCACGTTCGTTGAATTGATGCTGGAAATAATCCTCGGTACCCTGAGGGAAACAGCTGTTGTTGGAAAAAATGACAGTGATGAAGATGATACTATTAGTCCTTCTGTAAAGAAGCTTCTTGACGCAATTGGGGATAAAGAACGATCCGCTACGGAGCTGATGAACATTCTCGGACTTTCACATAGGCCTACTTTTAGAAAGAACTATCTGAATCCGGCTCTTGAGATGGGGCTGATTGAAATGACGATTTCGGATAAGCCGAATAGCCGCAATCAGAAATACAGGAGAAAATAACTTGGTCGCTCGGCAGACAAGAAATGCGACCAAGATACCGACCAAGTTAAAGTCTCTTTAGCAGTAGAGACTATCAACGCATTGTCTGATTGTGCACAGTGGAAAGAGTTTTTGAGCGGTTCCCAACATCGATTATTCTGTTTGAGCAGTTTCCGGCGATGCTGCGATTGTCGCAATCAGTTACCAGTGACGTTCATATTTCCGTAATCAGTCAGGAGTGTCGCGCTGATATTTTCGACCAGTTGCCAAAGATGATGAAAAATTCTGACCAATTTTCGGCAACGAGAAAGCGCTCAACACTCTGCTAATTGCATTCTGCGCTGTCGAGTGGCCGCTAGTGCGTTGAGAGTGTCCACCTGGCGTTATGAGTGGCCGGCTAAGAAGACATTATTCCACGGTGCTCTTGACATGAGCCTCCATCGCATATGATGTGATGGCAAAGCGGCAAGGCAACGTAGCTACGGTCTTTGCCATGGCAGAAAAGCCTATCAGATGCTACTCATGTAAAGAGCCTTTCGCGGCATAAGTGTCTTTTTGACAAAATGGGCACTCGCCGCGCTCCGTGGACACTCATATTGGACATATTCCAATAGGTTGACTAGTGTACAATTCAGCGGTATGATTAATGGCTGATTTACCAGGAAAATGAACGACCCTATCGGCGTCCGGAATTTTATCCGTGCTCCGAAGAGGTATCTCATCATTCACCTCGATTTCTCACAGATCGAACTTCGTGTCGGGGTATTTTACCTGTCGCAGGGAGAGGGGGAACAGTAAGATTGTTGAGTTTTCTGATACTTATTTTGTTCGTGATCGGTCTGTTTAAGCTCACAGGCGTCATATTGCATATCGCGGGGAAAATTCTCGGCGGGCTGCTGGGAATTATCGGTTGGGTCATCCTTGGAACCCTTGCGGTGACGCTGTTTGGGCTGGCGCTGTATGCGCTGCCGGTGGTTCTGGTGATCGGGCTGATCGCCCTGATCATTGCGGCGGCATCGTAATGAAGGAAAGGTGCGGAAATGGTTTACGATAGAAAAACGGCAGTCTTACTGTCGCGCACGTGGAATTTGTCGGAGTGAGCGGCGGCGCTAAAGGTATCTGAAAAGCTACCAGGTAGGACAAAAAATCGTGCTTGTGCATCTTTCGGATCGGTCGTAAGATCAAGTCAGTTCAAACTGGAAGATTATGGAGGCGCGATCATGAAGAATGTAGAAAAAGTCAACGAGTTTCTGGACAAGGCGGAGACATTTTATTTTCTGACAACGGATGGCGATCAGCCGAAAGGACGTCCGTTCGGGTTTCATATGCTGGTGAATGACCGGCTTTACTTCGGATGCGGCACATTCAAGAATGTTTTTAAACAGCTGGTTGCGAACCCCAAAGTAGAAGTCGTCGCAACGGTCGGCAGCGAGTTTATCCGCTATGACGGAACGGCAAAGGTCGTAAAAGATGACGCGCTTCTCCGGAAGGTCCGGGAGATCATGCCGGAGATCATGGAGATCTATGATAAAAACGGATGGGAGATGGGACTTTTCTATCTTGAAAACGGACATGCTGAAATCCGTGGAATGATGGATCTGAAGGAAGAGTTTGACGTCTGAGGCATTTGAAGACGATTGCAGTCAGACGGATCCGAATTGCAGGGCCACCGGTGCAGGCCGGTGGCCTTTTCATAGAATCGCCGAATCCATATCGCCGAATCCATATCTGCTAATAAGAGATTGAAGATATCCTTCAATTTTGTTAGAGTAGAAAATGGATAAAACGAAGGGGTTAGAAGCAATGAGAAAAGAAACGCGGCGCAGAATGATGTTCATTTTTCTGATCGTTCTGCTGATTCTGGCTGAATTATTTTTGCTGAAATTTGTCAATACATTTGTTGATCTGCAGCTGAATTCGGATGATTCC
>ONLT01000074.1 GCA_900318755.1 uncultured Eubacteriales bacterium | reverse complement strand
GTCGTTCCGTATTTGGGAAGAATTTTTCAGCCATTTTAAGAGGGTAAACGGAAAGATTGAATACTCAGAGTAACAATATAAATCCTTCCTGAAGGAAGAACGCGTGTTCTCGCGCAACCAGTCAGGACAGTTTAGTAATTAATTTCATCAGGTGTTATATTTACAGAAGGATGGTCACTTTGCATGTGAAATCCGGGTAATATTACACCTGATTTTTTTGTGTCAGTTTCATCTGAAAATGTTCGGAATGACATTCAGCATCAGAAAGAAAAAATCCACACTTGACCTGAGAGTGGTTATGCGTCACGATAATATATGAGATAAGGTGAGGGTCAGACCAGATATGAGTATGAGAAGTTATTGAATGTTGACAAATAAAACGTTTATTAGGGAGAGCAGATGGAGTTTCTCGGAGAAGAAGATTACCGGCCTGCCATGGACGGTCCGGTTCGCCTCTGGAGGGAGGAGCATGTAAAGCAGGATTGTTTCGTGTCCTATGACGGAACAAAAATCAACTATTATTACGCAATTCCAGAAAACGCGGCCGCGGTGATTGTTGTCTTTCACGGGTTCTGCGAATTCTACGGAAAATACCATGAGATGACGTGGTATTTTTACCGCCGCGGGTTCGGCTTTTATTTTCCGGAGATGAGAGGCCACGGCCTTTCCGGGGGAAGACTCAGGGAGATGGACCTGGTTCACGTCGACAGTTACGACGAATACGTTTCGGATATGAAGGGGTTCTATGATCAGGTCGTCTCGGGCTGCAGTCTTCCGAAGATTCTGTTTGCACACTCGATGGGCGGAGCGATCGCCTCGCTTTATCTCGAAAAATACAGCGGAGATTTTATTGGGGCCGTTCTTTCAAGCCCGATGCTAAAGCTGCGTACGAATGGGTATACTCCGAATAAAATCCGCGCGATCCGCTTTTTCGTCACGCTGTTTCATATGAAGAAAAAGCTTTCGGTGGGGCAGAACCGTTTCGACGGCGTCAATATTTTTGAAAAGTCAAGCTGCCAGTCACGGGCCCGCTATGATTACATGTTCCAGATGCGGCTCGCGGATGATCACTACAAGACGTACGGCGCGACCTTCGGCTGGTCGATCGCAAGTCTGGAAGCGACCGATCAGCTGATGAAAAATGCCGGCAGGATCCGGACGAATCTTGCCGTGTTCATGGCCGGAGAGGATCATCTGGTCGATCCTTCCGGATACGCGGAGTTTTTCCGGATTCTGCCGGATACACGCCGGTATGAATATCCGACGTCGCGGCATGAGATTTTCAATTCGTCCACTGAGGTGCGGCGGGATTATTATACAAAACTGTTTCAGGAACTGGATAAGATGTAGGAGGTACATCAGTAAATGCAGGGGGGAAAACACAGCACAGGGATGAAGGCGCGGCTTTTATACGGGACCGGCGAATTTTTCAACGGCGGAGCATTTGTCATCATCAATACATTCTTCACGGTGTTCCTGATCAAGGCAATCCAGATGCCGGCGGCGCTTGCGGGAACGGTGCCGCTGATCGGACACATCTGGGACGCGATCACAGATCCGATCATGGGAAATATCACGGACCGGACCACTTCCAGAATGGGCGCCAAGCGTTTCTATATGCTGATCGGTTCCTTTGCCACGGCGGCGACCTTCGCAGCGCTCTGGCTGCCGTTTCGCTCGGACCGGACGGCTTCGATGTTCATCTTTTATGTACTGATGTACTGTCTTTTTTCCACCGGATCGACGATTCTGATGGTGCCGTACAACGGGCTGCTTCCGGATATGATCGACGATTATGAGACCCGATCAAAGTTTTCCAACGTCCGCATGATCTGGTCCACGCTCGGCGCGATGGCCTGCGGCGTGATCCCGACACTGATGATCAACGATACTACGGAGACGGCGGCGTATTTTCAGTGCGGCATTCTTTTCGGCGTTCTCTTCCTGATCACATGCCTTCTGACGGTGGCCGGGACCTGGGAGGAGTATCACGCCCCGGTCAAATCAAGCGTCGCCCACAGCTTTAACCACGCGGCCAGCGCGTTCCGAAGCCGGTCCTTCCGGCTTTTCATCGGCATTTATCTGACCGGACAGTGCGGAATGGATTTCGTGTCGGGGATGGCTGTTTATTATGTGGATGATGTGATCAACGGCTATCAGAATCATTACGCGACGTATCTGATGGCCGCGCTGATCATCGCGCAGCTGATCGGCATGCTCATCTGGGGACCGGTTATGGCGAAGACATCGAAGCGCACCACCATTCTCATCGGTGCGCCGATCCGTGTGATCTGCACGATTCTGCTGCTTCCGTTCTCCTACGAGGGGGCCAGCATCGTTCCGATTCTTGCGCTGGCGGTGGGAATCGGCATCGGAAATGCGGCGACTCTGACCAGTATTTTTGCGATTATGGCGGATATGCCCGACGTCGATGAACTGATCACGTCCATCCACCGCCCCGGCATCGTCTCGGGAATGTCAACCTTCGCGAGAAAAATCTCTTCCGGACTGTCCGCGTGGATCATCGGCGTGCTGCTCACAGCGGTCGGATACAGTGAGAAGCTGGCGAATGCGGGGGCGAGACAGTCCGTCTTTACGCAGCGGGGCATCACGCTGATCTTCGTTTTCATGCCGCTGATTCTCTGCTTACTGCTGTTTGTCTTCGGATATCTTTTCCCGATGACCGAAAGGGAGTTTAACATCATCAAGAAGGAAATCAGAAGACGAAAGGGGGAGGAAAGCGCGAAAGCGACGCAGGAAGAAATCGAAGTCTGTGAAAAAGTGACCGGTATTTCCTACGAGAAGCTCTGGGATCCGGCAAACCAGTGGGTAGGCAGAAGACGGGAATCCTGAACCGCAGACAATGCTTGTCACAATCTCTATATGTTGTTTGATAGAAAACCAGTCTGCTCTATGAAAAAGGATTGACAACAATATATGGGAAGATTATGATTGAAGCGTTAGAGAGATTTTTGATTTTCATCAGTAAATGCAAAAAGTACAAAAACTTAAGAAGGGATGAGTCAAATGTTGAAAAAGATAAGAGAGAAAAAGGGCTTCACTTTGGCAGAGCTGCTGATCGTTGTGGCGATCATCGGCGTGCTTGTTGCAATCTCGATTCCGATCTTCACAAGCCAGCTGGAGAAGAGCAGAGATGCAGTGACGCTGTCCAACATCAGAGCGGCGTATGCTCAGGCGCAGACCGCTGAGCTTACTCAGTCCAGCGATCCGACAAATGATGTCACTTACACGGCAGACGCGGCTAAGGGAACATCTACAGTTGAGGTAAAAAATGTTGTATCCAAGGGAACCAAGGAGGGCTTGAACAATCTTGACCAGCTTCCTTTTGCTGACAAGGTTACAGGCTGGACCGCTAAAGATAGTCTTGGCGGAACTGCAAAGCCGTGGACCCTTACATTCACCTATGATGAAAATGGTGCAATTACAGCGGTTGAAGCTAAGTAATATCAAAATAATAGCTAATCAATGTGAATGCCCTCCGGAGCAATCTGGAGGGCTTTTTCATACAAAGATTAAAATACGCGCGATCGTCAATTGCCGTATAAACTTCTTAAACTTTTGCGTGAAAACAGGCACTTTTCCGCACATGAAGGGTATCTGCGGGCTTGATAATTATCGCTTGATCAATTATCGGATGATTGAAGGATGTGATGTTCTATGAGAAAAGATACGAAAGGCTTTACGCTGGCAGAGCTTCTGATTGTGGTTGTCATTATTGCTGTACTCGTAGCAATAGGCATTCCCATCTTCAGTAACCAGTTAGAAAAGTCAAGGGATGCCGTTTCGATCTCAAGTATCCGTTCAGCTTATGCGGTTGCTATGTCTGATATGCTCACTTATAACGGATATACAGGTGAGGACGGCAATGGAACAAGACAAAACTACATCCCTGAGGAGAATGGGAGAAGAATTTATGTAAATCATGTTGGATCAAAATACTATGTTTCCGCAGTGTGGGTGAAAGTAAATATAAAAAGCAGGAAAGCAAATGACTGGAGTGGTCTTGCTGATAATTTGCCCTTTATTCTTACTGATAATAATTCAGCCACAGCACCTGCGAAAAATCTTCATGGGGACATGGGAAAAGGCTTTTCAAAAAATAAAGATGCATATGTTGCTTTTTATTTCGATTCAGCAGGAACGGGGAATCTGAGGTATGCTTATATTTTCCAAACAGGCAAATCGTAAGGGGTGAATTGAAGACAAAATCGATTTCAATTTGCACCTTGTTCTCTTTCGTTGGTCGTCGATCACCTTGTTTGGCACCGGGTGATCCAAATCTCTTCCTGGAAAGAAACAACGGGCAGGCGCTCTGCAAGAGGTGATATTATAATCACAACCACCGGCTTAGCCGGTGGTTTGTTCAGCTCTATAAGGGCTTGTTAGCTTCGCTGGGTCTAAGGACCAATCGAAAAAATTCGCCAGCCGCACTGTCATTTACCTGCCGGGGCCCCTGGCCCCAATTTATTTGTTCTTTATTACTGGCTCACCCGTAAACGGGTCAATATATTCACTTAGGCTCATCTTATCATATTCCAAATCATCTTTTAATTGATTCCTTCGCGCGGAATTGCAGCATTTTCAGTCTTGACTTTCCCTTTTGGCTGAGAATGTCCATCTATGGAGGAAGCAGATGACATTCAAGGTAGGAGGAGGTGCTTATCATGAAAGATTCAACAGTCAGCGCTCGTGTTGAAACAAATATCAAAATTGAAGCAGAAGATATTTTGCAGAAACTTGGGGTTCCATCGTCAGTCGTTATCAATTCGCTGTATCGCCAGATCATCTATCACAGAGGCATCCCGTTTTCGCTAACAGTGCCTGCGGAACCGGAAACAATGGACAGCATGTCGGAAGACCGACTTGATGCGAAACTGTCACATAGCTATACTCAGTCAATCGCAGGTGAGGGCAGACCTATGAACGATGTATTTGATGATCTTGAAAGGAGTCTGAAGTAAGTGGATTCCTTTGAAATTGTCATCACTCCTGATGCTGAAGCAGATCTTCTGGAGATCAGAGATTACATCGCTTATACGCTTCTGGTACCAGATGTTGCATTGGATTACATCCGGGCAATTCGCACAGAGATCGAGAAGCTGTCTTATATGGCGATAAGTATCGCTCCGGTTGATAAGGAGCCGTGGCATAAGAGACCAGCTTAAAGCACTTAAAAAAATGCAGATTGATCATTAAGACAAAGGCAGTTCCTTTTGATGAGAGATAGGAATTGCCTTTATCTGTCCCTGTTCCTGGCGGCGAACAAAATAAATACGATAGAAGGGTTAGCAGATGTGATAAAATAAAAGCAAATGCTGCTCCGGAGTCCTGATGGGATCGGATCGTGGAATTATTCCCGGATGGGAAGCAGGCAAAATGACAGGAGGTGCAGTTGATATGAAAACCTATGAGTTTTCAGCTGACACACGGGCTTTTATTGAAAATATACCCATTCCGATCGCTGTGTACCAGTATTTAAACGATCAGATCAGGCCGCTCCTGGTTTCCAGAGCCTATCTTGAACTGTTCGGATACGGCAGCACTCAGGAAGCCATTTACAGCCTGGAAACGGATCTGTACAGGAACGTTCATCCCGATGATATCGTAAAAATGGAACAGTATTCCTATCGTTTTGCCACGGAGGATGGAGCGTACGATATTGTTTTCCGAAACAAAAGGGAAGACCAGAGTGAATACCACCTGATTCACGGAACGGGAAGGCACATCACCGTAGACGGCGCAAGTATGGCTTTCATCACTTACACAGATGAGACCGATGATGCGGACAATAATCAGGTCGTCAAGGCGGTGCTGACCACGCTGTCCGGCAAGTATTCTGCGTCCGGAAGCACGGAGTTTTCAAAGCATTATGATAACCTGACGGGGCTGCAGAATATGACGCATTTTCTCGATTATGCCATGACGGGCATCGGAAAAATGTGGGAGAAGGAGCAGGTTCCCGTCATCATGTACTTCAATCTGTGCGGGCTGAAGGAGTATAACAGCAGATACGGGCTCAAGGTCGGAGATAAACAGATCTGCGCCCTGGCGAATCTGATCGCAGCTTATTTTGGAAGGAACAATGCCTCCCGTTTCGAGAGCGACCACTTTGTTGTATTCGCGGAAAATGATCAGATTGAAGCAAAACTGAATGCGCTTTTTTCGCAGATGAATCAGATGGGCGGCGGAAACAATCTGGCCGTGAAGACAGGAATTTACCGGTTTGAAAACGACGGCACCAGACTGACCGATGCCTGCGACAATGCCAGACTGGCATGCAAATCCATTTCCAGGACAGCAGCATCCGCATTTGTCTGGTTTGATCAAACCATTCGGGAAAACGCCTCCCTGAAATCTCATATCATGAGAAATTTTGACAAAGCCCTGGAGAACGGATGGATCCATGTTTATTATCAGCCCGTCATCCGGGCGATGACGAACACGGTGTGCAACTGCGAGGCGCTGGCCAGATGGATGGATCCTGAGTACGGCATAATTTCCCCGGGACGGTTTATCCCGGTGCTGGAGGAAACCGGCCAGATCTACAGACTGGATCTCTACATGTTCGAGCAGGTGTGCCGGGATTATGCACAGGTGAAGAAAAACGGGACAAGACCGATTCCGGCCACCGTGAACCTGTCACGGAAGGACTTTGCGCACGGCGATCTTCCGGATACCATCGACAGGATCTCACAGAAGTATGGCGTACCGAGGGAGTTCACCAATCTGGAGATTACGGAGAGCGCTTTTGTCAAAAACAGGGACAAAGCGGATTCCGTCATCCGCCGGTTCCATCAGATGGGCTACAAAGTGTGGATGGACGACTTCGGATCCGGTTATTCATCTCTGGGCGTTCTGAAAAATTATTTTTTTGATGAGCTGAAGCTCGACATGTCGTTCCTGCAGGATTTTGACGAAAAGTCCAGGCAGGTCATTACGGCCGTCGTGCGGATGGCGAAGAAACTGAATATTTCCACACTGGCGGAGGGCGTGGAAACAGAAGAGCAGGTTCTCTTTTTAAAAAAAATCGGGTGCGAAAAGATACAGGGTTACTATTTTGCGCGGCCCATGCCGATGGAAAAGCTTACGCCTCATTTTGAGAACCGTGGGTTCGATGTGGAGCCGGCAATGTGGAGATCCTATCTGACGAAGCTAAGCCGCATCGACTATCTCACAGATCAGCCTCTCTGCGTTGTGGACGACGATGGCGCCAGACTGAAGATTCTTTTTGTCAACGAGGCTTACAAGGAAATTCTGCGCAGGGACCAGGTGTATGACCTGAAGGACTGGGAGCGCAAGCTGAACACGCCGGGAGATCCGATTCACCTTTTTCACAGGCAGTATGCCGATCAGCAGCTGAGAAAGCTGAAAGGCATGCAGACCGCGGTATATCCTTCGGGAGATCACTATATGCAGCTCACGGGGTCCGTGGAGGCGATGCAGGACAGCCATTTTCTGTATACCATTCATATTCAGTATGTAGAAATCAACGCGGAGAATTTCCGGCAGGTAACGATGGAGGCGATGAGTGATCTGTATTATATGTGCAGCGACATTGCCATTTATGATCTGGAGCACAGCACAGTTCAGGCAGTAAAATCCTCTCTGTCGGATCAGCCGATGGGAACGGGCGCAGAGCTTTTGGATCTGTCTGCGGTGATTCATTCCTGGAAGATCAATTACTGCTATCTTCCGGATCAGGACCGGTTTGCGGAATTCATGGACGTCTCTGCTATGAAGTCCCGGCTCAAACAGAATCAGAACCATGCCCTCATGGATATGTTCCGGAGCATTACCGCATCCGGGGAATACCGGTGGTTCTTCCATATCATCATTCCCATGCAGAGGTCCGATTTCAACAGGGCGCTGCATGTCACGATTCAGACCGGATTGCAGGAAGAGAACTTAAAAAAGATTGCATCTTCGCTCACTGATGTCGCGTACGGCCAGGCGGGCACAGAGATGACAGAAGAGGTCCTCTGGAAAAATCTGACGATGAATGCAAAGCGCATGTATTTCTGGAAGGATGATCACAGGAGGTTCGTCGGCGCGAGCGAGAGCTTCCTCCAATATTATAACCTCCATTCAGAGAAGGAGATTATCGGGAAAACGGATGAGGATATGATGTGGCACATAGATCCGGAGCCGTTTAAAAAGGACGAAGAAGAAGTGCTGCGATCAGGGAAGAAGTTCTACCTGCGCAGAGGAAACTGCATCGTGAACGGAACGAACCGGGAGATACTGGCAAGCAAGATCCCGGTATATCGCGACGGCAGAATCGCAGGCATTCTGGGCAATGTGATCGACGCAGAGGATGCGCGGAGGTTCTTTGACGAGGTGAAAAAACGTTCCTCCGTCGATCCGGTTACCGGACTGGCCAATGCGCGCGGTGTTTCGGACAGCATCTATTCCTATCTTGTCGAGCGGTGGCGCAAGGGCACGACCTTTGCGATGATCGAGGTGTTTGTCCCTGAATACAGTGAGATCGTAAAGCTTTACGGAAACCGCTCGGGAGACTGCCTGCTGCAGGAAATCGGCGGGATCCTGAAAAAATGCGGAGGGACGGAATGTGTGATCGGAAGAGCGAGGGAAAGTTATTTCTACCTGCTGATGAAGTTTGCCAGTAAGGAAGACGTAAGAACCGTTGCCGGGAAGATCCGGTCAGACATCGAGTCTGTGAGAAAAGCCGGCGAGTGGAGCGGAAACTGCAGCGCCGTGATCAACGCTTCCTTTACGGACCGTTCCAGCAGGGACAGAGACTCATATATCCGCGGGTTCACCGGTATCATTCTGAACAGCAGGGACAGCGAAGAGCTGTAAAAGTTTCCGGGAAAAGGAGCATCGGACGATGGAAGGGACAGAAATCACCGCGCGGGATCAATATCATCAGAGTTTTGACCTCCTGGATGGGGGCGTCTTCATGATTCTTGCGGACGGAACCGAGCGCGTCGTTTTTGCCAGCAGCAGGACTGCCGCGCTCTATGAGTGCGGGAGCGAGGAGGAGTTCCTGGAACTGTGTTCTTCCCGATTCCGCGGCATGGTGGATTTTGATGACTACAAACCGCTGGATGAGATCGCGGGAAATCATCCGGAACATTTCTACTTCAGCTTCCACTACCAGACGAAAAAGGGATATTTCAGAAAGGCGGAGTCGTCCGGATCTCTGAAGGAAACGCTGTTCGGGAAGACGTACGTCCTTCAGATGTATTCTTCTGAGCAGATTTCAACCGACCGCACGGCGGATGAAAATACAGGCCTGCCCGGAATGCATGAGTTCTTTCAGACGGCGCTGCTTCGCGCAAAGGAACAGATAAAAATCCACCGGGAAGGCGCATTCTGCCCGGTCAGTTTTGATGTGACAAATTTCAAAGAGTACAACCGGATGTACGGGATGCATCAGGGAGATCGGTGCCTGAAGAAAATCGCCGATACGATCACGGAATATTTTCCCGGATCCCTGGCGGGCCATCTTACAGCGGATCATTTCGTCGCGCTCCTTCCGGAGAAGAATCTGGAAGAAAAGCTGGAGCATGTCTGCAACGAACTGAATCATTATATCAACGACGACGGGATCCGTATCAAAGCCGGCGTCTATCCGGTTTCGGAAGAGGAGCCGCCAGGCGGGCTCATGCATTCGTTTGACCTTGCAAAGATTGCCTGCGATACGATCAAGAAGGACGGCAACCGGAGCGTTGTGTTTTACAACCCCACCATGGGGGAACGGATCGCGAACAGGACCTATATTCTGCGGCATTTTGGCGAAGCGCTGGAAAAGCATTACATCCGGATTTACTATCAGCCGCTGATCCGGACAATGACAGGGCGCGTCAGCGGGTTCGAAGCGCTGGCCCGCTGGGAGGACCCGTCGCTGGGGATGATTATGCCGGCTGTCTTTGTTCCCATCCTGGAGGAAGCGCAGCTGATCAAGCGGCTTGACCGGTACGTTCTGGAGCGGGTTCTCGGGATGCTTCGCGACCGGATGGATAACGGAATGCCGCTGGTCCCGGTCTCTGTCAACTTGTCCGCTTACGATTTTGAAGCGGAAGATCCTCTGGACCGCATCGAAAACATGGTCCGGCGCTGCCGGGTTCCGCGCAATCTCCTGTGTTTTGAAATTACGGAGCGCGTCATGATCCGGAACCGTTTCAGCATGGCGGAGACGATCCGCCGTTTTCAGCAGACGGGTTATCAGATCTGGATGGATGATTTCGGAAACGAGTATTCTTCCCTGAATTCGCTTCACAATTATCATTTCGATGTGATCAAGATTGATATGGGATTTTTCAGCCATTTCGACGACCGCAGCCGGAGAATCATCGAATCGGTCGTATCCATGGCGAAAATGCTCAATGTGCAGACCCTGGCGGAAGGGGTGGAGACGAAGGAACAGATTTCTTTTCTCAGAAAAATCGGATGCGGAAGGATGCAGGGATATTATTACGGCCGTCCCATGAGGTACGAGGATGTAATTGATTTCCTGCAGAGCCGGACTCTGCAATGGGAAGAACCGGATGAATCGTATCTGTATAATGCCGCGGAGCAGGTCAACATCGCCTCGGATTCTCCTGTGGCGATCTTCAGTTTCGACGGATCCAACATCCGGATGATCATCGAAAACGATGCGTATCTGCGGGAGCTGAGAAGCACCGGAACCCAGGATGCAGCAGAGGCGAACGCGAATCTTGCGGATGCGGACTATCCTTTTTCCGGAATCTTTCATCATTTTCTGGAAAAGGCGTTCAGATCCCGGATGGAGGAAACGATGGTCTATGCGGACAACGGCCAGTATATGAAAGTGTCCGCCCGCTGGATTGCCGGAAATGAGACTCTCTGGATCGGCGAAGCCCGTCTTCGCAATATCAGCAATCATGCCGAGCTGCAGTCAGCGCAGGAGCTGGATCGTACGCTGCGGAACATTTTTCAGCTGTTCACGGGATTTTATCTGATCGACCGGGGAAAAGGGGAAGTCCGCATCTTAAGGTCGGGGCACGCAAAGATGACAGCCGGAGAGACGTTCCATCCGGTCCGGTCCTTTGCAGGATCCTTTTCCGATCAGTTCGTCTATCCGGATGACCGGAAACGGTTTCTCTCGCTGTTTGATCCGAAAAAAACCGGGGCGGAAGAACCCGCAGGGAGAAGCTCTGCTGCCGGAGAAGTCGTGCGCATCCGTCAGGCGGACGGCACGTACAGATGGTCCGTGTTTGAGGCGCTTGTGATCAATAAAAGCCCGACAAAAAATATTCTGCTCTGTGAACGGGAGGATATCTGGGAGAAAAAGAGCGACCGGGACGCTTTGTTTCCGGTGTTCTGCCGCACCTTCGGAGTTCCCGGATGCAGCGCCGCACCGCCGGAAACGTCGGAGGAAGGCGGTCTGTTCCGCGCGCTTCGCGCTGCTTCGCCGTACCTGTTTTTCTGGAAGGACCGGAACGGGAAGTTCCTCGGTATGAGCGATGCGCTAAAAAAGGAAGGAAGCTATCATGATGAAACCGCTCTGAAGGGAAAAACCGATGCGGAAATCGGATGGCATATCGATTTGTCCGCCGCTGACCGCGTTGAAAAAGAAATTCTGAACAACGGCGCGCGTCTTGTGAAGCAGAAAGAACAGGTGCTGGCCGGCGGAAAACTCACGGATGTCCGCGTGACATATGCGCCCTGGTATCTGGAAAAAGAAATCGCCGGTATCCTCGGCATGGTGAGCCGGGACCGTTCAGATGGTGAAGAAAAATCGCGCCTCGGTCTTGATGATCCGGAAACAGGATTGCTGAGTTTCCGCGGAGCGCTCGAGGCCGGACTGATCTGCGCGGATCAGTACCGGCTGAAACAGACCGACTATATCGGAGTTTTGATTGACGTTCCCGCGTATGCGGATTTGCGCAGAGAAAATCCTGCGGAGGCGGATCTTATCCTCGGGGAAATTTCGGATTCGCTCCGGAGCATGTTCGCTTCCGGCTGGGCGATTGCCCGGGTCGGGCTCTGCTGTTTTCTCTGCTTCCATCTCCGGATGAATGCGGGCGACTTTGAAGAAAAGCTGGAGGCTTTTTCCTCCCGGCTTCCGATGATCTGGCAGAAACGGAATCTTCAGACGGTTCCGTCTGCCGCAAGAGCGGTTGTATACGGTTCCGAGGTGAGAAGCTTCGACGAGATGCTTCAGCTTCTCGCCCGGAGATTGAGCGCCGCGGAGAAGCAGGTCTATGGAGACCTTCCGTATACGGGGGACCGCGTCGTGGTCCGGCGGGAAGCGCTGGATACGCTGCCCGAACGTGTGATCATCAGCGATCCGAAAACGTATGAGCTGGTTTATCTGAATCAGGCTGCGCGAAGGGATCTCGGAATCGATGAAAAAAGCTGTCTGACGGGACGGCTCTGCTATAAAGAACTGGAAGGCCTTGACGCTCCCTGCGCCGACTGTCCGAATCTGCTGCTGCGCATGGACCGCACCCACAACGAATCCCATTTTTCGCACCGGACCGGGGAGCAGATGCTGATCCGCTCGATCCTGATCCCCTGGGATGAACGCATATTAAGGCTCACGTTTGCGTTTGATATGAGCAGATACATCAACACCATGGCAAAGGATCATGAACTGATCTACCAGGAAATGCGGGCGAACGAGGCGATTTCGATCGGAATGGCGGAAGAAGATCCGGACCGGGGAATCGACAGGATCATGGAGTGCATCTCCAAAAATCTGCAGCCGGAACGGTTCCTGATCTTTGAGGAGCGGGACGATCATACCGTAAATGCCACGTATGAATGGACGGCATCGGGTGTTCTTCCCCTGAAAGAGGAACTGCAGAGTCTTCCGAAGACGGAACTGCGGGCGCTGTACTCGATGTTTGCCACTCAGCATGTGGTGCTGGTCGGCGACATGGCGTCGTTTCAGAAAAAACATCCGGAGTTCCATCTCCGGATCCCCGGAGTCGGAAGCTTCGTCTCCGGAGAACTGAACCTGCTCGGGCAGACGGAGGGGTTCACCATGGTCATTAATCCGACGCAGGAAACGTTCCGGATCGCCAGTCTGCTTCTGAACACGCTGACGGATTTTATCGCGATCATGATCCGCAACAGGAACAGCATGCAGCAGCTGGAGGATCAGAGTATGACGGATCAGCTGACCGGCGCCGGGAACAGGCGGGCGCTTGAGCGCAGAATCCGGGAATGGGGCGGCTATGGCCTGCTGGGAGTGATCTCCATCGATCTGAACGGTCTGAAAAATACGAACGATACAAAGGGGCATCACGCCGGCGATATCCTGATCCGGGAAACGGCAAGGGTTCTGCAGGAATGCGCCGGCGAGGATTGTGTATTCCGGACGGGCGGAGACGAATTTATCGTGTTGACAGAAGACGTCGAAGAGGCGGATATTCTGCTGCTGATCCGCCATATGCGGGAAAGTGCGAAAATCAACGGGATCAGCATGGCGGTGGGGTTTGCCTGCAGCCGGGGAACGGAGGCCGACTTTGACGCGCTGCTCACCGAAGCAGATCTGAATATGTATCAGGACAAAGGAAAGAGTTACCGCAGAGAACTGCGCAGCGGTGACTGGACGGAATGATTGGACGGAGCTTCGGATATCGGACAGAAAATTAAAATTTTGTGAGGATGCCGTTTAACCGTGGTACAATGTAAAGGTGCGCGTGATGCGCTGTTAACCGAACATAATAATTTTTACTATAAGGAACGCCGCGTATGCATCAACAGGAAATGGAGCAGTATATCGTTTCGCATCTGGATGAGGCGCTTGAAAACGGCTGGATTCAGCTTTATCTTCAGCCCTTTGTCCGCACCATCACAGATGAATATTCCGGGGCGGAAGCGCTCGCCCGGTGGATTGATCCGACATTCGGAATGATCATGCCGAACACGTTTGTGCCGGTGCTTGAGAGGGCCGGCCTGATCTTCAAAGTCGACTGTTTTATGCTGACGGAGACGTTGCGGCTCCAGAAGAAGCGCAGCAGCGCGGGACTGCCGGTCACGCTGATTTCCGTCAATCTTTCGAGGCAGGATTTTGAAAAGATGGATATGGTCGGTTTCATTCAGAAACAGGTCGATTCCTTCGGGATACAGAAGGACCTGATCGCGCTTGAACTGACGGAAAGCCTGCTTGTGCAGAACAAGGAACGGATGGTCCGGGTTGTGGAGCAACTGCGGGCGGCGGGATTTCAGGTCTGGATGGATGATTTCGGAAGCGGTTATTCTTCTCTGATTTTTCTGAACGACTACACGCTGGATCTGATCAAGCTGGATATGGGATTCCTCAATTCGTTCACGCAGACCTCCAGAGTGATCATGAGAAGCGCCGTTGATATGGCGAAGAAGCTGAAAATCCGCACACTGGCAGAAGGCGTTGAGAAGGAGGAGCACGTCCGTTTCCTGAAAGAAATCGGCTGTGATATGATGCAGGGTTATTTTTATGCGGTCCCCTTTTCAACCGGAGAGGGAGAACTGAAAAACGATCTGAAGCGGACCGCTTTGCGGTACGAGGCTTCGGAGTGGAAAAAGTTCTACGACATGGCCGACACCTGTGTGGTCGACAGCGACAGTCCGCGCGCCGTTATGGAATATCATATTGCAGAGGATCGGATTCATTATCTGTTTCTGAATCCGAGCGAGAAGGAAGAGCTCCGGAGCCTCGGCCGCACTACCGCAGCAGATTCGGAATTCATTCTGAATGCCAGAAACAATCCGCTGCACACAAAAATACTGGAATATGTAAAGTATGCCATTCATTCAGGCGAAACGGTGACGATGTATGTCCCGGACAACTCCCGGATCGTCCGGACGTCCGGCCGGATGATCGCCAGACGGGAAGACCGCTGCATCTTTCAGGGGTCCATCGTCAATGTCACGGAGGACCGCCTTCAAAAAATCGGAGAAAAGATCGATCAGACCCTTTCGGATATCGTTCTGCTGTTTGACGATGTGCATGTTCTCGATCCGGAAAAGGATACGGCGGATAATATGATTAACAACTTCGGAATCGATGCCGGGCTGACCTCTCAGGACAGACTGCGGAGGGGAATCCATCATTTCTGCGATGATTTGGTTCATCCGGAGGACCGGGACCGTTACTGGGAATTTTCCAATCCGGATACGATGATCCGCCGTCTTTTGAAGACACCCGGCGGCAGTCTGCAGGCGTATTTCCGGGTATTGCTTCCTTCCGACGGCGGCGGACGCAGCTATCAGTGGAAGGAATTCAATCTTCTGATGATTCCGGGATCGGATAATAAGAAGGTTCTCTCCTGCATCAAGAGCGCGGATCCCGCCGCGTTGATGGAGGCCTGTGCCGGCTGACGCGGCCGGATAAACGCGTTTGTCATCCGATGGTGCGGGTTCGGTGTGAAAGGCAGAGTTTCGTTTTATGGAAAAGAACAGGGATCTTTACAGAAAACTGAAATCAGAGGAAGGAGCCACACTGAGCGTGGCCCTGCTGCTTTTCCTCGTCTGCGCCTGTGTCGGCGCTGTCATACTGGCGGCGGCGAATACGACCGCAGGAAGGGTGTCCGGAATCCGGGATAGCGGCGGCATAGGGAGATACGCGGTCAATGACGCGGCCTCCATGATCAGGACGGAAATGAATCGGATGAACGGGATGAAGGCGGTGCAGAGCTGGACGGTTCATTATACGCAGGATGATTACAGACAAAATGCAGACGGGTCGCTGACGTCCGGCGAGATCACGCCGGATTCCGGAAACAAATGGCTGCTGGAGCTTGATGACAGTTCCTGGACCGGCGATAACGCGGGCTGGTCGTACACGATTACCGAAGAAAAAACGGATCAGGACGGGGTCAAAGACAGCAGAGCCGTCGATTTTAGAAATTATCTTTCGTTTAACAAAGACCAGAAGCATGAGATTACTCAGTCGGGGCAGACCGGTGCGGACACCTTTTATCTGCTGAGGGACATAATGGCCTATGCGATCTATCGGAATTACTGGGACAGCGTCGTGAATCCCGCAGGCGGGCAGTCTTCCGGCGGATCCTCCGGCGAAGCGGAAGCGTCCGCCGATCCGTGGGCGGGCACGGCCATGGGAGAGATTCCCTGGGATCAGGCGGTGGAGAACGCCGGAGATCATTCGATCGCAACCGATGACGTCTCGCCCTTCGAGATCAGTCTGGAAAATGAGAAGGATTTTCCGACGGTGTACGCCGCATTTTCCATGGATCAGAACTTTTCGCTGACCATCGATCTGTACACGAAGGACAGCGACGGCTCGAAGGCGAATGAAAGAGAACTGGTGTTCCATGCGGACGATGCCAATGTGACACGCAGTTCGTCGGTGACGGAGAACAGCCGGGAAGATATTTCCGATTCCTCCGGGGACGGAGATTCGCTGACCAACTTCCGGCATCATTATACCGACGAACGGACGGTGACGGCGGAGATCCGCTGGGACGAGGGAACGCTGCAGCTTCCGGGAGGAACATCATGATCAGCAAACTCAAAAGTAAAAAAGGAGAGACGATCACGGAAGTGCTGGTGGCTTCGCTGGTGACTGCGCTTGCGCTGGTTCTTCTGGTCAGCATGATGACAGCTGCGCAGCGTATGGTGATAAAGTCCGGCGATGTTTTTTCCGGCAACATGCAGGTGAAAAATTCAGCCGAGTACGGCGGACCGGACAGCAGCGATCCGGCGAATACGGCGTCTCCGGAAGAAGAAGACGGTTATGTGACCGTACGGGGCGGAAAGATTCTGGATGCAGGCGCAAAAAATGAGTCCGAATCCTCCTTCGCATGGGGCGGTTCTGACGGCAATGCGGACCGCGTCGCAAAGATTCCGGTAAAGAAGCAGTCCTATGCGAACGGTAAAACGGGGAAGAAGACGCTCGCAGGATATCTGGATCCGTGAGGCACAACATGAAAAAGCTGGCGAACAGAAAAGGAATGAGTCTGGCGGAGACTCTCGTTACAGTGATCATTTTTTCGGTCGTTCTTCTGGCGGTCACAGCCGGTTCCGCCGCATCGTACCGGGTGTATAAGCAGGTGAGAGAAAAGGCGGACGCGGAGACGCTTCTTTCGACCGCGGTTCTTGCGGTCTGTGAGGATCTGTACAATGCCTCGGACGTTGTGACGGAAGCTTCCACGGCGGTCATACCTTCCGACGGGGGATTTTCCCCGGTGAAGTATTTCTATAACGCGGCGCTTGGATACAATGAAACCTTTACGAACGAGTCCGCGTTGAAGACGCAGACCAAAGAGACATCAAAGAACAGCGGGAAAACCGTGATCACGAAAAATTATTATTCCGGCACTCCGGCGGATCCGGGAAACGCGGATTCGACCGATCCGGCCGTCGCGGACAAGACGCAGGCGCTGGATCTGTACGCGGTGATCGATGAGAATGATTTTCAGTACGAT
>ONLT01000180.1 GCA_900318755.1 uncultured Eubacteriales bacterium | reverse complement strand
CCGGATACGGAACGCAGACAGAAACAACAAAATTCTATTTCGTCTGGATGAACCGTTCCGGAACGAACAGTAACAGCGGGACGATCTGGAGTGATATCGGCGGATATTATGAACTGACAAAGACGAATCCGGAGGTGACCCAGAGCGCCGTGCACTGGGTTTATGATGAAGGCTCCATGTACATCACCAACCAGTACAAGGCGGTTGGCGTTCAGAAGGTATGGGTCGATGAAAACAATCAGGATATTGACAATCCGGGTAAAACGGCCGCGGTTCATCTGTACCGCGCATCGGGAAGCTATAATTCCTGTAAAGTGACAGTAATTGTTTCCGACAGCAGCAGTCGGACCGGGACGTATCAGGTGGAAGCGGAACCCGGAACTGCCGTTTCCATGAAGATTTATTACAACGGAGGATGGCTGTATTACGACGGACACCAGCTGACAGGCCAGTGGGACAGTTCGGTCGGAATGAATTATTACCCGATCGACCTGGGAACCGTCAGCAGCGACCAGACAATCAATGTTCTGGCAGATTATGAACCAAATATGAAAACGGTGCAGTTTGATTACACAAAACCGACCACCTTCGTAAGAACGGAGACGAAGCTGCTGGATACGCAGACCCTGAGCAGTTCCAACAACTGGCAGTATGTCTGGGACGGAACAACGAAGGACGCCGCCGGCAATCTCGTGGAAATTCCGGATTCCGACGGGAATGGTAACACCTACTACTATTACATAGAGGAAGATCCGGTCAGCGGATTTACCACCTCCTATTCTGAAAACAATACGACAGGAATTCAGACGGGTGTGATCACAGTCACCAATAAAAAAGACAAGACAAACGGCTACGTCCTGCCGTCAACCGGAGGCGCGGGAACCTTCCGTTTCATAGGGCCAGGACTGGCGCTGCTATCCGTGTCCGGCATCGGAATTCTGATGAGGAGACGGCGCAGGAGAGGAGGATAAGGAGCACCTGGCATCAGAACCCCTTAAGAGAAACGAAGTTTATTCTTAAAAGTTGAACCAGCAGTTAATCAATCCAAAACAAATGAAAAGGAGAATTTTATGAAGAAACTGAAAAAAGCGGCGGGGGTGTTTCTCGCACTGATGCTGGCCATGGTTACGCTTCTCGGAACAGGAACGGCAGCCCGGGCGGACGATACGAATTCATTGACCATAACAAATGAAGGAGAGTCGGCGCATACCTTTGAGCTGTATCAGATTTTTACAGGAGATTACGACCAGGCGCAGCGCGTGCTTTCCAATATTCAGTGGGGAAGCGGCGTCACCTCTGCCGGACAGACTGCCTACGGGACGGCGGCAGATAAGGCCAAAACGCTGGCGGATGGCGGCGCAGCCGCCGCAACCGCATTCGCGGATGATCTGATTAAAAACACGTATCTTACCTTGCCGACCGCGTCGACTGAGGTCGCCGCCGGCGCCAATTATAAATTTGACAGCCTTGCTGCGGGCTATTACCTGGTGGTGGATCAGGCGGGGACCCAGACCAATGTAGAAAACGGGGCGTACACCTCTTATATCTTCCAGGTGGTCGGAGCGGTTGTACAGAACACAAAACTTGATGTGCCGACCATTAAGAAACAAGTTGCGGATTCCAATGATTCCATAGCAGCGGCAGTCACAGAACCGACCAAAGTAGAAGCCGCCGACTGGCACGATACCGCGGATCACGACATCGGCGATTCCATTCCTTACCGCATCACCGGGACACTGCCCACGGAGAGATTTTCGGAGTATGAGAAGTATACGACGTATACCATCACCGATACACTCTCAGCGGGACTGACCCCTCCGGCAGCGGATACGGTAAAAGTTTATCTGGAGACCCGGGGAGATGACAACCAGATTGTTTCCACGGACATTACCTCTGATTTTACGATCACCGTTGACGGTCAGGTTCTCACAGTTGCGCTGGCATCCGGTAAGGATATGAAACAGATCGCAAAAACGGCTGCCGATAAGATCGTGGTGCTTTATAATGCCACGCTGAACAACAAAGCCGTGATCGGCGGAAGCGGCAACCCGAATACGGTGAACCTTCAGTATTCCAACAATCCGAATCAGGGAGGAGACGGCGAGAAGGGGAAAACCCCGGATGATAAAAATGTCGTATTCACCTACGAGCTGGATGTAAACAAGTTCCGGGACGACAAAAATGATAAGACAAATGAAGCTGAATTCAAGCTGTATAAAGAGTATGTGGACGGAGACAGTAAAACGGTAAAGGAGGTTGCGCTCAATAAAACCGGAGGCACCGATCAGAAAACGTATGTAGCGCAGGGGCTGGATGACGGCATTTACATTTTACAGGAGACGGTTGCGCCGACCGGTTATAACAAGATAGACGGCAGCGTTACATTCGGAGGAACCACGTATTCCAACGCGGTTGAATTCCAGGTGATGCCAACCTACGAAGGCGGAGCGACTCCGCAGGTCACAGACCTGCAGGTGACCAGACTCAGCGGCGCACAGGCTGTTTTCACCGGCGATGAAAAGACCGGAAAAATCTCCACCGACATTATCGACCAGAAGGGTTCTTCTCTCCCGTCCACCGGAGGAATCGGCACGAAGATTTTCTATGCGCTCGGTTCGGTTCTGGTAATCGGCGCGGTTGTCGTTCTGATTACAAGACGGAGAATGAATAAGAAATCCTGAAGGACCTTCAGAAAGCGGGAGCTTTCTGAAGCAAAAGAAGCATGAAGAAGAAATTACCGACCATTCTGCTGGCGGCGGCTCTGGTCACAGGTCTGTTCCTGCTGCTCTATCCGACCGTCAGCGACTGGTGGAACCGTCTCCATCAGACCTATGCGGTTGCCGGATATGTGGAGCAGGTTGCGGACCTTTCGGCGGAGGAAAATCAGAAACTCCGGGAAGAAGCGGAGGCCTATAACCAGAGGCTGTTTCAGTCGGGCGAAGGCGTGCATACGCTGACGGAGGAAGAAGAAAAGGAATATAACAGTCTTCTGAACATTACGGAAGACGGAATCATGGGGTATGTAGATATTCCGAAGATCAACGTTCAGCTTCCCATTTATCACGGAACGGACGAGGCGATTCTGGAGGTGGCGGTGGGGCACATCCCCGGCAGCTCGCTTCCGGTGGGCGGGCCGAATACGCACACGGTCATCTCAGGACACAGAGGACTTCCGTCGGCGAGGCTTTTTACGGATATTGACCAGCTGCGGGAGGGGGATACCTTTACGCTGAATGTTCTGGATGAGACTCTGACCTACGAGGTGGATCAGATCCGCACGGTTCTTCCGGACGAACTGCAGGATCTTTCGATTCAGGAGGGAAAGGATTACTGTACGCTGGTGACCTGTACGCCCTACGGCGTCAATACGCACCGGCTTTTGGTCCGGGGACACCGGATTCCGAACGCCTCCGATGATGTGCGTATTGTGGCGGATGCGGTTCAGGTCAGCCCGCTGATGGTGGCGCCGGTGATTGCCGCTGTCATTGTGCTGATTCTGATGCTCTGGCTGTTTTTCGGCACGCGGTCCGGTAAGCACCGTCCGAAAAACGCGCCGCATCCGATTGAAAAGAAGATTCAGGAAGGAAAAGATGGGTGATCTGCGCATGAAAAAAGGAAGAACAGGATATAAGAAAAACCCGGCGGGACATGCGCTGACGCTGCTGCTGGCGCTTCTGTGCACAGCGGCCCTGCTGTTTTCCGGAAGATCCGTGAAAGCGGAAGAAGCGGGGCAAAACAGCATCCGGCTGAATTCGGAAGAAGAGGGCGCGTCCTTTACCCTGTATCAGGCTGCGGAAAAAGAGGAGGACGGGACGTTTGTTCTGACCGGAGAGTTTGCCGCCGCCGGGACGGAGGTCAATGATCTTTCCACAGACGGCCTGGCCAGTCTGGGGTCGGTATTATCGGCCTATATTGAAAAAAATCATCCGCAGCCGGTCTCTACATTACAGATTAAGGACGGTACCTGTCAGTGGACCGGTCTTGAAGACGGCCTGTACATCGCGGTCGGTCCGCTCATCAGCCGGAACGGGAAGCTGCTGGAATTTTCTCCGGTCGTCGCCTATCTGCCGTACACGGACAACGGGACGAGGATCCGGGATCTGGACAGTCAGGTAAAACCGCCGGCGGTCGTTCCCCAAAGCGGCGAATACCACGTGCGCAAGGAGTGGAAGGACGGAACCGGCGACGGAAGGCCGGAACGTGTGGAGATCAGTCTGATTCAGCAGGACGCTTCCGGAAGTAAAGTATACGGCACCTGCGTTCTGAATCGTGAGAATCAGTGGAATTATACATGGAAGAATCTTCCCTCCGGATATGCTTATACGGCCATTGAGAACAATGTTCCGCAGGGTTATACACAGACGGTTCGCAAGGAAGGATCCGGTACGTGGATCACCAATACGAAACCTTCCGCTCCGGGAAAAAATGCGGCGTCTGCGGTTCCGTCCGGAAAACTTCCGCAGACAGGACAGCTCTGGTGGCCGGTTCCTGTGCTGGCGGCCGCCGGCCTGCTTTGCCTGCTGGTCGGGTTCTGGAAAAAGGTTCGGGATGAAAAGAAAACGGAATAGAAAACGTAATTGAAAACGGAATAGAAAACGGAATCGAAATCGGGAGACAGAAATTGAAGACGCAGAAACCGGATCAAAGAACGGGGGAAAAGAGAACGGGCTGGAAAATCTGGTCTGCGGCGGGGCTGCTGCTTTTAGCGGCAGCTCTTCTTCTTGCGCTGTACAATCACCTGCAGTCTCAGATGGCGGGAAAACGTTCGGCGGAGATCCTCTCCGCTCTGGAGGAGCAGATCCCGGAGCCGGAACCGGCTGATCCGGGTTCCGGTGAAAATGCGGGTGTTTCCGGCGGAACGGCGGATTTATCGGACGGCCGGGAGATGCCGACGATTATGATTGATGGTAACAGCTACATCGGTTATCTGGAGTGCCCGGCCATCAATTTGAGACTTCCGGTGATGGCGGACTGGGATTATTCAAAGCTGAAAATTGCGCCCTGCCGGTATTCCGGGTCGGTTTATCAGAATGATCTGGTGATCGCCGGACACAATTATTCCAGGCATTTCAGCCCGCTTCGCTGGCAGAAGACCGGTACGGAAATCGATTTTACCGACGCGGACGGCATCCGGTATTCCTATGAGATCTCAGATATTGAAATTCTGAATCCGACGTCCGTCAGGGAGATGACAGAGGACAGCGATGACTGGGATCTCACGCTGTTCACCTGTACCATCGGAGGACAGTCCAGATATACAATCCGCTGTGTGCGAACCGACCGCGGAAGCGGTTCCGGGCAGGAGGGGACTTATGCAGAAGGATAATACATTACGCCGGCTGAACCGGGCGCAGCTTCTGGATCTGCTTTATGACGCGGTGAAAGAGAAGGAGGATCTGGAGCGCGAGCTGGAAGAAACACGCCGGCAGCTGTCAGAAAAAAACATTCAAATCGCGGAATCCGGTTCGATCGCGGAAGCGGCGCTGAAGCTGAACCGGGTGTTCGAACAGGCCCAGGCGGCGGCCGATCAGTATCTGTTCAGCATCCGATCAGGAAAGCGCCCGAAAGCTGCAGCGAAAGAAAACCGGGAAAATGTTTCGGAAGAGGGCCCGAAAGAGACACCGGGAGAGATTTCGGAAGCAGGAGCGGAAGGAGCGACGAAAGAAGCAACGGAAGAAGCACCGGAAAAAGCGACGAAAGAAGCGGCGGAGGAAGTTTCAAAGGAAAACGGAACAGACGACGGATGGACGGCGGCCCGTTTTTCCGGAGATGAGAAGAAAGCCGACCGGAAAAAACTGGTCAAAAGGCTGATGCAGGGGGCAAAGGTGACACAGTCCGCGGACAATCCGAACATTTTCTGCACCGACCGGGGAGATGTGGTGTTTCTGAAAACGGCCGGAGACGGAACGTCGGTTCTTTATCGGATCATTCCGCTGAATCAGGTTTTGGACTGTTACTATAAAAAGGTTCTCTGTCCGGATCGGCCTGTCTGAAGGCCGGTACCGCTTTCTTTTTTGTGCGCCCGGCGGGCGCACATTTTGTTTTGGCGGAAAATCTCATCGCGGTGCATAAATTCCGGATCAAAACGTGCTATAATATCGCTGAATACTGGACTTTCCGGGGCTTGCGGATGAACCGTTCACGTGTCAATAAGAGTCTGAGGTAAGAGCGATGAAGAACGATTCGGATGACCTGAAAAAGTATCTGGACGGCCGGGATGTGTTTACCGGCAAAGAGATGGAGGAAATTCTCTGCGAATTGAGGCAGTCCTATGAGATCGCACGGATCGTCGATCCGGATGAGTGCCGGGCTCTTTCGATCCGGGAGGACGGAGGAATCGAATACGGCGAGCCGTGTTACAGCGTCTGGGGAACCGGGGCGCGCTGTTCGCACTGCACGAGCTTCCGATCCTGCAGGATCAATGCGGAGCTTTCCAGGAGCGAGCGGATCGGCGGCAGAAATTATCGCGTCCGCTCGGTGCCTCTCGCTCTGACCGCGGAGGACGGCACGCGCTTTTCCTGCGCGCTGGAGCTGATCAATCCGGAACGGAACCGCTCGCGGCGCATCGAGGAAAACGAGAACGATCTGAATTTTCTGATGTTCCACGACGTCCTCACCGGCACACTGAACCGCGACGGGCTGCAGCGCGCAATCCGGCGCGCTCTTTCGGATGAGCCGGACCGGGCCTACATGCTGATCATGACGGATGTGAGCCGGTTCCGCCTGGTCAATGACCTGTTCGGGAAGCAGAAGGGAAGCGATGTTCTGATGGCGATCGGCGAGCTTCTGAAAAATTACGGAAAAGGCAGCCAGATCGTCGGACGCGCGGGAGATGATCAGTTTGTGCTCTTCGTACCCGCGGATGATTTTTCGCCTGAATCGCTGCAGGAGCTTCTTCTGTTCGCGGAGCACCGTCTTGACCGCCCTTATTATCATCTTTGCATTCATGCGGCAATTTACCCTGTTTTCAAAAGAGAGCATCAGCTCCCGGTATCGGTCCTGTTCGACCGGGCGCGTCTGGCGCTGGACACCGTGCGCGACAATCAGGAGCGGCGTCTGGTGTGGTTCACAGATGAGATGCTTGATCGGGAGCTCGCCGGGCAGAAAATAGTGAGCGGGTTCCGCCGGGCGCTGGAGAGCGGAGAGTTCTCGCTTCAGATAGAGCCGCGCACAGATCGGACCGGGAGAATCGCCGGCGGTGATGCGTCGATGCGTTGGATCCGGGAGGACGGCGCGGAGATCCCCGCCGGGCAGTATCTGCCTGTTCTGGAAAAGACGGGGCTGATCTCCGAACTGAACCGGTTCACCTGGGAGACCGCGGTCCGCCTTCTCTCCTCCGAAAGCGGGGCAGTGTCGGAGGAGGGTTCGATCACCGTGGAGGTCTCTCCGCGTACTGCCTATTATCTGGATGCCGCTGGTGTTCTTGAGGCGCTCTGCACGAAATACAGGGTTCCGGTAAAGCAGCTGCATCTGTACATCACCGGCTCGGACGTGGCAGGATATCCGGACGGGTGTCTGAGGATGATCCGGGAACTGCGGGAGAAGGGATTTTATACCGAGATCAGCGGCGCCTGGGTGAAGGAAGGCTCCCTCTGGATCCGTGAAAACGGTGAGGCCGACCTGATCCGTGTCTGCCCGGTGCCGTCCGGTGAGCGGGGTGCGGACAGCCGCAGCGGGATGCTTCTTGCCGGCGCGGTCGATCTCGCACGCCGCCTGGGGATGGAAGTCCTCGCGAGGGACATTCAGACAGAGGAGCAGAAAAAGGCGATGGAAGAACTCGGATGTACCTGTTTTCAGGGAAGCGCCGTGGCGGCGTCGACGACTGCGGAAGCGTTCATCCGGATGATCGGAGGGGAAAAGAATTGAAGTATGATTTTACAACCGTCATGGATCGGCACGGACATGACGCGATCGCCTGGGACGGCCCAGGAGCGCAGCCTTCCGGAATCGCGCCGGCGAAGCCCGATCCCGGATTTGATCTGATCCCGATGTGGGTCGCGGACATGAATTTCGCCACGGTTCCTACGGTTCAGGAGGAGCTGATCCGCAGGGTGCAGCACCCTTCGTTCGGATATTTTGCCCCGACCAGAGAGTATTACGAGTCGATCATCCGCTGGCAGAGGGTCCGCAACGGCGTCGAAGATCTGAAGGCGGGGATGATCGGCTTTGACGGCGGCGTTCTCTCCGGGGTGATCAGCGCCGTCAATGTGCTCTGCTCCAGGGGCGACAGGATTCTGATCCATACGCCCACGTACATCGGGTTTACGAAGACGCTGGAAAATAACGGCTATCGCCTGATCCGCAGTCCGCTGATTTTCGGGGATGATAAGGTCTGGCGGATGGATTTTCAGGATATGGAGAGGAAAATCGTGAAGTACCATATCCACACGGCGGTATTCTGCTCCCCGCACAATCCCTGCGGACGGGTGTGGGAAAGAGAAGAACTGGAACAGATGATGGATCTGTTCCGGCGGTACGATGTCTATGTGGTCTGCGATGAAATCTGGTCGGATCTTACGATGGAGGGGTATCGTCATATTCCGCTCCAGTCAGTTTCCGAGGACGCGCGGATGCGGACGGCGGCCTTCTACTCGCCGGCGAAAACCTTCAATCTTTCCGGTATCGTCGGCAGTTATCACATCATTTATAATTCGTGGCTGCGGGACCGGGTCCGGAAGGAATCGTCCCTCGGCGCCGCGAACGAGATGAGCGTTCTTTACATGCACGCGCTGTGCGGCGCGTATCGGAAGGAGGGAATGGAGTGGCTCGACGAACTGAAAACGGTGCTGACCGGAAACGTGCGGTTCGCCTGCGGCCACATCCGCAGTCATTACCCGGGAGTTACCTGCGCGGTTCCGCAGGGAACGTATATGCTGTTTCTCGACTGCACCGGGTGGTGCGAGGCCCACGGGAAGACGATCGATGAGCTTCTCGCGGCTGGCTGGAAGGTCGGCGTCGCGTGGCAGGACGGGCGGATGTTCAACGGTCCGTGCCACATCCGCATGAATCTGGCATCGCCCCTGTCGCGGATACAGGAGGCATTCCGAAGGCTGGACGAATACGTTTTCTGACAGGTTCGGGGTAGTTTTTTCTTTATCGGATGGCACATTTTCCGGCCGATGTGCCATCGTGAATTTATTTTTCTTTTTCAGATGGCAAATTTTCGGCCGGGTGTGCCATCGTGAATTTACTTTTCTTTTTATAATGGTAAATTTTCGGCCTGAAGTACCATCGCGAACTCACATTTCATTTCCAGATGGTAAATTTCCGGCTCGTCGTGCCATCGCGAACTCGCTTTTCTTTTTCAGATGGTAAATTTTCGGCCTGAAGTACCATCGCAAACTCATTTTTCTTTTCCAGATGGTAAATTTCCGGCTCGTCGTGCCATCGCGAAACTCGCTTTCCTTAACCTGATGGCAAATCCCTTGTCCGGCGTGCCATCACGAACATACTTATCATAATTTGATGGCAAACTCCAGCCCAGATGTGCCATTGCAAATCCGCCTTGCAATATTTAATGGTAAACCCCGGCCCAGACGTACCATCATAAGTCTGTCCTGCAATATTTGACAGTATTGAAACCGTCGAAGCTGACAGCCCATCTGTGTAATCCGGTTTACAAGGGCCACATCGCTGCCCGATATAGCGGTGGTGCAGGAAATTTTAAAACCGGGTTGACAAATACCCTAACAGGGTATAAGATTACTCCCGTAATCAGAAATACCACCTGAGGGTATCAAGGAGTTAAATATGGCAGAAGAGTTTGAGAAAACACAGGATCTGACTCCGGAGCAGGCGGAGGCGGAGGGCGAAGCGAGCGTGCACAGCTGCTGCGCGCGGACGAAGAAGAGATCGGACGATGAGGTCCGGAAGCTGATGAACCGCCTGAAGAGAATTGAGGGACAGATCCGCGGGATCGAGGGGATGCTTGAAAAGGACGCGTTCTGTCCGGACATCATGATTCAGGTCAGCGCTGTGAACTGTGCCCTCAACAGTTTCAACAAGGAACTTCTGGCTCAGCACATCCGGAGCTGCGTTGTGGATGATATCAAAGCCGGAAAGGACGGGACCATTGATGAGCTGGTCAAAGTCCTCCAGAAGGTAATGAAGTAATGGCTGCAGATAAGCCTGCTAATAAAAAGTCAAGGGGTGATTTGAAAAAAGTTTAGAGATAGATTTTGGTCACAAGTATTCGGGCCGTCTGCATAGGGCGGTCTGACAATGGAAGCAATCTGTGGAGCGTGAGTTTTACTGTTCAGCTTGCTCCTGGTTGCGGAGACATTCCTTCACTTTGCCATAATAAACACGAAGGAACTTATTCGCGCCAGCTGTCATGTACACAAGATACGGCTTATTTTCCGCCTTCTTTTTGAACAGAAATCTGCTGACAGCATCGTCTTCCTTCACTCCGTTCTGCAGCATGGTTGTCATGATCTGAAACAGAGTGTGGCGAAGTCTGGATGGACCGCATTTTGATGCGTGGCTGCTATTATGTACTTCCTGCCCGGAATCGTTCTTTCCAGGGTCCACACCGGCATAAGCGGTCAGAGCTTCACTATGCTGAAATCTGGAGATATCCCCGATTTCGGCCATGAGCTGAGGACCGAAAGTAGGGCCAACACCGTACATGTTCATAACGGTATTGTACTCGGGAAGAGTAGATGCCAGTTCATTCATTGTTTTGCGGATGTGCTCCACATTTTCCGACAAGAGGTTTAACTGCCGGATGCTTTCCTGGATCAGCTCTTTATAAACAGCTTCCTTG
>ONLT01000016.1 GCA_900318755.1 uncultured Eubacteriales bacterium | reverse complement strand
CATCTTTGCGGACGAGATCTTGTCCACAAGGCGGATCAGGGAGAGCGTACGGATCTCACGGAATGAATCAGGAAAATATTCCCGGAGTCTGTCGCTGAGATCCGGCGTCAGCTGCTGCAGGACTTCGTACGCGCCATAATTCTTTACGGACGGGGCGACATCCGGCATAAGCCGCATTTCTATTAACGTAAAATTTGAGGTTTCAGTGTTTCAATCAGGAATCATAGTCAATCGGATACATGCGCTGTCACCTCATTGTTTTTTTGCGGATATCCGCATTTTTTTCATGTATCGCTCAAGAAGTTCAGATTGAAACCAGGTGGCCCGGATTCCTTTCAATGTGGATTTCCTTGATCAAAATGCCGGCTGTCGAATGCTCGTCTTCCAGTACCTCAACAGCTTCTATATACTCGGCAGTCGGAACCGGGAACTTGTGCATAAAAGGAAAGATGGCACGCTCTTTGACGTGATGGGTATTTTCAAGGTCCACCATTATTTTACCTGATATCACTCAAACTTTGTAATTGATCAGTTATTCCCTTCGTACTACTTCGATGCTTCCGGCCACTCCGTGGATGTCTCCTCACCGGGCACTTCTATCGCCAGATGAGAAAACCAGCTATCCCCGGCATCTCCATGTCAATGCCTGACACCGGCAGGAATATTGATGCTCATCGCCACGGACCTCACCAAATCTGCATGATGTGCTGCATGCCAAGGCTGACCAGCGTAATTCCCGCCCAACAGGCCGCACCGATGACGACCGGCTTTCCGCCGGTACGGATCAGTTTCACAACATCGCTGTTCAGACCGATCGCAGCCATCGCCATGACGATGAAAAACTTTGACAGGTTCTTGAGCGGTACGAACACCTCTGTGTTGACGCCCGCCCGTACGCAGACCGTCGTGATCACCGAGGCCAGGACGAAGTACAGGATGAACATGGGAAACGCTCTGCGCAGGCTGAAGGCTTCTCCATTCGATCCAGAGCTGTTTTTCTCCGACTGCTTTGCGTGAACGATCGAAAGCGCCAGTGTGATCGGGATGATGGCCAGGGTGCGCGTCAGCTTGACCGTGACCGCTTTGTCCAAAGTCTGGTTTCCGAGGCCCCACATGCTGTCCCAGGTGGAGGCCGCTGCTGTCACCGAGGAGGTATCATTGACGGCCGTCCCGGCAAAGACGCCGAAGGCGTCCCCGCTGGCGGTATCAAAGCCGATCGCGCGCCCCAGCATCGGGAAAAAGATCGCCGCCAGGACGTTGAAAAAGAAGATCACAGAGATCGCCTGCGCCACCTCGTCATCGTCCGCTCCGATGACCGGAGCGGTCGCTGCGATCGCAGAGCCACCGCAGATGGAGGAGCCCACGCCCACCAGCGTGGAAATGTTTCCCGGTACATGCATCAGCCGGTGCAGCAGCCAGGCGATGATCAGCGAGGTGCTGATCGTGCAGATGATGATCGGCAGAGACTGCTTCCCGGTCTCGGCGATCACCCCCAGATCCATCCCGAAGCCGAGCAGGACCACCGCTGTCTGCAGGATATATTTTGAAGTCCATCGAATCCCGCTGTCAGCAGAGCCCTTGTCCTTCCAGAAGACGGTCACGGCCATGCCCGCCAGAATCCCGATGACTGCTCCGCCAACCACCGGAAAGCACTGTCCGATGATCCATGACGGTATGGCAATCGCAAGGCACAGAAGAACTCCTGCACCGTTTTTCCTGATAAATGACATGATAATTCTCCTTCCTGGTATGCGATCACATCGCTGTGTTGATCCACTCACTCAGACCCGCCGGCTCCGCTCCGATAATGATAATATCGGCCATAACGATCATCTCCTTGCTCTGTGTTCGGTCATTGACAGGGAATATCATAGAATGGTACATTCAAAATGTAAAATTGTTTATTTCTTGTTTGCGATATTATTTTTTTATTGATAGGGGCGTCTCATGCTGGACTTTCGAATCCATACGTTTCTGTGCGTCTGTCAGACAATGAACTACACCAGAGCTGCCGGGCAGCTGAACATCACGCAGCCGGCCGTTTCCTCCCATATTCATTACCTGGAGAACTATTACGGCACGCCGCTCTTTATGTACCGGAATAGAAAGCTGTATCTGACGAGGCAGGGAGAAATTCTTCGGGAACGACTGCAGACCATGCAAAATGATGAGATACGCCTCAGACAGGAGCTGGATTCGGAAGTCACGGGCGTAAAATGCCTGCCCTTCGGCGTTACCATGACGGTTGGCGAATACGCGGTTGCAACCCCGCTGGCCAGGTTTCTGAACCGGCATCCGGATCTGAACATCCACCTGACATTCGGAAATACCGACCAGCTGATCCATCTCCTCGAGGACGGAAAGATCCATCTGGCACTTGTAGAGGGATATTATCCCGGGGATCAGTACGAGAGTCTGAATTACAGCACAGAGGATTACATCGCTGTCTGTGCAGCCGGTCATGTTTTCCGGAACGGACCGCCGACCTGTCTGAAGGATCTTCTGCAGGAGAGGCTTCTGATCCGGGAAAAGGGATCCGGGACCCGGGAAATCATGGAGCGCAGTCTGTCAGCCCGGGGAATCCGGCTGAGCGACTTCTCCCATTTCATCGAGGTGGAGAATATGCATACGATCACAGCCCTGCTGAAGGAGGACTGCGGGATATCGTTTCTGTATAAGATCGCTGCAAAAGAAGAGATCCAGAACGGCAGTCTGCGTGAGATAAAGCTACGGGATTTTTCCATGCAGCATGATCTGGACTTTATCTGGGAAAAAGAAAGCATCTATTCCGATCAATACCGAAAAATCTGCGAAGAACTGATCAAAGAAAAGTGATAGGCTGTGGAAAAACAGATATCAGTGACTGTAATTTCAGAAATTCATTCCGGATATTCTTTTATTGGATCAGTTTCCCGCACCTCTTAGAACAGCCCATCCAGCTTCGCCGCGAGGCTTTCAACGGACTCTTCCTTCTTCCGATTCGCCGTCCCCGTTTTCGGCGCAGCCATGTTGATCCTCCCGGCAGCCATGGTCACCGCAGGAGTGCTCTTTTTCATGATGATCACAGTGAACATCCGGATCATATCCCAGATTTCCGACCAGATAAGCATGCACAGCCTCGTTTGCCTTGCCGGACACACCGACAAACAGCTGGATTCTGGCCTCCTTCAGAGCGGTCCGGGCGCCGCCTCCGATACCGCCGCAAATCAGGACATCAGTGTCTGCCTGCTTTAAAAATCCTGCCAATGCTCCATGCCCCTGCCCGTTAGTCTCCACCACATAGCTCTTTACAATCTTTCCGTTTTCCACATCATATAATTTAAACTGTTCCGTATGTCCAAAATGCTGAAAAACCATGTCATCCTGATACGCTACTGCGATCTTCATCTGTATCTCTCCCTTTCCCTGAAAAATAGTGGCTCTCGGTGCGCCGCCCATACTGACAGGTTGTTGTGTTTCCCAGTTCTGCCTCCTGCCAAAATCAATCACCGCATCTTTGGGCAAATCATCTGGCGGAATCGTCCAGGTGCGGCGTTCTGCCAAAGACATATTCCTATTCCGTATTGTGCCTTGTGACGATTTGCTCTCCTTCATTTCTGATTATAAGAGGCCGGGCGGGAAATACCGAATACTTTCGTGATGATGATTTTCTTGAACTCGTCGCCAGTGTTGATCAGGGGTCTTTCTTCCTGCTGCATTTTCTTTTCATCCTGCATGGCAAATGCCGACTGGATATAGTAACGTT
>ONLT01000019.1 GCA_900318755.1 uncultured Eubacteriales bacterium | reverse complement strand
CGGCGCTCTGAAAGATGCGATCGGCGTTCCGGAGGATCAGCTTCGTCAGGCTGCAAGATCCGCTGTCTGCAAGATCAACATCGATTCCGACCTGAGACTTGCGTTCACGGCAGGCGTTCGCCAGACCCTGAGAGCAAACCCGGATATGTTCGATCCGCGCGGATACCTGAAGGTTTCCAGACAGTACGTCAAAGATGTTGTTACTCACAAGATCAAAGACGTTCTCGGTTCCGAGAACAAAGCCTGAGCGGCAGATACAGGAAGGAGCGGCTGATAAAGCCGCTCCTTTTAAAGTCCCTTGTTACGCCTTGCCGCACTTTCCTTCTGCATGTTCCCGGTTTCGGACCGGATGCGTGCAGCGTCAGATCCAGCCGCCGTCCATGGTGACGACTTCCCCTGTCAGATACGGGTTTCGCAGCGCCAGATCGATGACGAGATCCGCAGCTTCTTCCGGCGAGCCGAATCGCCCCATGGCGATCTCTTCCTCAAGACCGCGCCGCTCCTCATCTGAGAGAAACCCGTTCATTGAGGTGTCAATCGTGCCGAAGGCAGCCGCGTTAACCCGGATATTGCTCGGCGCCAGTTCCTTTGCCAGTGCGCGGGTGAAGGAATTGACCGCGCCCTTCGTGGCGGAGTAAGCCACCTCACAGGAAGCGCCTACATTTCCCCAGACAGACGATACGTTGACGATCGATCCCCGGCCCCGGGCGAGAAAGACCGGAATCGCCTCGCGGCAAGTCAGAAACATGCTCGTGATATTTGTGCGGAAGATCCGGCTCCACTCATCCAGACTCATATCCTGCAGGAGGCCGATATAAGAGATCCCGGCGTTGTTGATCAGCACGTCAAGTCCCCCTTCGTTCCGGATCGTATCAAACAGACCCCGGACAAAAGTCTCGCATCCGACATCGCCGGCGGCCGTCCGGCATCCGGTTTCTTTTTGCAGCGCGCTCAGCGCTTCTTTCCCGCGGGCAGCAGCGGTCACATCGTGGCCGGCATCCGCCAGTTTTTTTGCGATTGCTCTGCCGATTCCATGGGACGCGCCCGTCACAAGAATCCGAAGTTTATTTTCCATATGGTACCTCTGTATTCTGAACGATCCGACCGCCCATCCATCCGTGATGGAGATCAAAAGAGGCAATACGGCCGGTTAAAAACATGATAACGCACCGGAAGTAAAAATACAACGGCCCGGAATTGATGGTTGCGGTGCCCCGGCGCACATTGTAAGATAAGAGTAAATTACGCGGGAGATGGTGCAGTGAGAAAAAAATTACTATTTGTCTACAATCCGAGATCCGGCAGGGGCATGATCCGCTACAAGCTGTCGGATATTATTGATATTTTTACGAAGGCAGGCTACGAGGTGATCGTTCATCCGACGCAGGAGGCCATGGACGCTGCGCGCACGGTGATGGAGTACGCCGACTCGATTGATCTTCTGGTCGCGAGCGGCGGCGACGGCACGCTGGATGAAGTTGTGGACGGCGTGATGAAAGTGCGTCCGCAGCTTCCGATCGGGTATATTCCGACCGGAAGCACCAACGACTTCGGTTCGAGTCTGGGAATCTCCACCGATCCGGTCCGCGCGGCGGAGGACATCGCCGTGGGAAAAGTTTATCCCTGCGACGTCGGATCCTTCAATTATAAGAGCTTCGTCTATATTGCCGCGTTCGGTCTGTTTACGGACGTCGCCTATCAGACGGATCAGACGCTGAAAAATACGATCGGTTACGGCGCGTATCTGATTGAGGCGGGAAAGCGTCTCTTCAAGGTGCCGAATTACCGGCTGAAGGTCGTCGCGGATGACCGGACGCTGGATGATGATTTCGTCTACGGGATGATCACGAATTCAAGGTCAGTCGGCGGCATGAGAAATCTGCCGGGGGAAAACGTGGACCTGTCTGACGGTCTGTTTGAAGTCCGGCTCGTCTACCCGCCGGGCAACCCGATTGAACTCAGCGAGGTGATCGGCACACTGCTCAATCCGAAACAGAATTCTCCGCTCGTCGCCACGTTCAAGACGCACAGACTTCACATCGAGAGCAACGAGGAAGTCGCCTGGACACTGGACGGAGAGTACGGCGGCACATACCGGACGATTGACATCGCGAACCGGAAGCAGGCGCTTCATATTCTGCTCAATCAGGAGAATCTTCGCTCCGATCTTCGCTCCGAGTGAAGGTTGACCTTGTAATCTGCCGGTAAATCGTGTATCGTAATTAATACGAAATGAAACTTGAAAAATGATTTCATTTGTGCTATCCTCTTATCAATTAAAGAGAGTATGATTGGACAAGGGCGTTCTGCACATATCTGTAGAACGCCCTTTTTACGTGCCGCCGCTCGGCCGTGCATGGGAAATTCAGCGTGCCGCGCTGTCTGTCCGATCGGAGTAAAGCGCAAAGCAAAGGAGGGTGCCGTCAATGGATGGTTACGTAAACGCAGCGGAAATATTTGGCGAGAATGTATTCAACGATACGGTCATGCAGGCGCGTCTGCCGAAGAAGATCTACAATAAGCTCAAAAAGATCATCGAGGAGGGCGGAGAGCTTGACCTTGAGACCGCGGATGTCATCGCGCACGAAATGAAGGAGTGGGCCATCGAGAAGGGCGCTACGCACTTCACCCACTGGTTCCAGCCTCTGACAGGCGTCACGGCGGAGAAACACGATTCGTTTATCACTTCTCCGCTCCCGAACGGCAAGGTTCTGATGAGCTTCTCCGGAAAAGAGCTGATCAAGGGCGAGCCGGATGCTTCCTCATTCCCGTCCGGAGGACTGCGCGCGACGTTTGAGGCGAGAGGATATACGGCGTGGGACTGCACGTCCCCGGCATTTGTCCGTCAGGACGACGGCGGTGCGACGCTCTGCATCCCGACCGCGTTCTATTCCTACAACGGAGAGGCGCTGGATCAGAAGACGCCGCTTCTGCGTTCGATGGACGCGATCAATGATCAGGCGCTTCGTCTGCTGAGACTGTTCGGCAATACAACCTCAAAGAAGGTGATCCCCCAGGTCGGGGCGGAGCAGGAATATTTCCTGATCAGCTCGGAGAATTTCTACAAGAGAAAAGATCTTATCTACACGGGCAGAACGCTGTTCGGATCCAGCCCGGCGAAGGGCCAGGAGCTGGATGATCATTACTTCGGAACGATCCGCCAGAAGATCGCTTCCTTTATGAAGGATGTCAACATTGAGCTCTGGAAGATGGGCGTGACCTCCAAGACCCAGCACAATGAGGTGGCCCCGGCGCAGCACGAGCTGGCATGCATCTACAGCAACGCGAATCAGGCGGTCGACATGAATCAGATCGTTATGCACACGCTTCGCCGCATCGCGTCCAAGCACGGCATGAAGTGCCTGCTTCATGAGAAACCCTTCGACGGAGTCAACGGTTCCGGAAAGCACAACAACTGGTCGCTGGCGACGGATGACGGAATCAATCTGCTGGATCCGGGTTCGACGCCGCACGAGAACATTCAGTTCCTTCTGATTCTCTCGTGCATCGTGAAGGCGGTTGACGAGCACGCGGGACTGCTCCGTGAGTCCGCGGCGGATCCGGGCAACGATCACCGGCTCGGCGCGAACGAGGCTCCGCCGGCAATCGTCTCGATCTTCCTGGGCAATCAGCTTGAGGATGTCGTCACGCAGCTGGTCGACACCGGTACGGTTTCCAGCAGCAAATCCGGCTCTATGCTGGATACCGGCGTGAGAAGCCTTCCGGAGTTCCGCAAGGACGCGACCGACCGCAACAGAACCTCGCCGTTTGCGTTTACCGGAAATAAGTTCGAATTCCGTATGCTCGGATCGAGAGATTCCGTGGCGCCGCCGAACGTCGTGCTGAACTCGATCATGGCGGAGGCGTTCGCGGACGCGTGTGATGAGCTTGAAAAGGCGGAGAATTTCGACGTCGCGGTCCATGACATGATCAAACGCAACTTCAGCGAGCATCAGCGCGTGATCTTCAACGAGAACGGATACTCCGACGAGTGGGTCGCCGAGGCACAGAGGAGAGGACTTCCGAACATCAAGTCGATGGTTGACGCGATTCCGGAGCTGACAAAGCCGGAAAATGTAAAGATGTTCGAGCGGTTCCATGTTTTCACCGACTCCGAGCTGCAGTCCAGATCGGAAGTAAAATATGAGAACTATGCGAAGACGATCAACATCGAGGCGAAAGCGATGATCAACATCGCGAGCAAACAGGTGATTCCGGCTGTCATCAAGAGCATCCATGGTCTCGCGGACACCGTTAATTCCGTGAAGGCGGCGGGTTCCGCGGCCACATCGGTTGAGGAGGAGCTTCTTGAAAAGAGCAGCGCCCTTCTTTCGGAGACGAGCGCTGCGCTGAAGAAGCTGATCGAGGTCGACGACTTTGCGAGCGCGATGGAGCCGGGCGAGAAACAGGCGCATTACTATTACGAGACAGTCGTGCCGGCGATGGCGGACCTTCGCAGACCGGTCGACGAACTTGAGCAGATTGTGGACAAAGAGGACTGGCCGATGCCGTCCTACGGCGACATGATGTTCGAGGTCTGAGCCGTTTATAAAAAGTGACGAAATGCAGCTCCCGGCTTCAAGTGCCCGGGAGTTGCATTTTTTAAGTAGATCTGATATACTTACCAAGATTTGTTTCAAAAATGTTACAACATGACATGATTTAACAGTCCGGCAGGTATTGATATGATTGAAGATCATAATGAAATATCGCCGCGGGAGACAGAACAGGAGAAGATTCGGATCGGCCGGTTTCTTTTTGATCTGCTGAATCTGGATCAGACCATGGAGCGTCTTTCGGAATTTGTACAGAATGATCATCTGAATACGTTTGCCTTTCTTTCGCGCACGACGCTGATCGAGGCACGGGAGGATCCGCATCTTTCGGATTATCTGCGGCGGCTCGACGCCGGTGTGGCCAGCGAGACGGAAGTCCTGGAGGCTGCCGGAATCACGGGCGGCCGCGTGTATGAGGAGACGGCGGGGCACGAGTATTTTGAGCGGATCTTCTGGCAGATTGTGAAGGGCGGCCTCGGCGTGTTTCTTCTGTGCGAGGACGAGCCGTCCTGCGCCCGTCTTGCAAAGTATCTGGAGGAAACCTTTCCCGGGATCCGCATTGTCGGGCGGACCGGGCAGACTGAGGGCAGCGGCGTCGATTCGGATCACGTGCTGAATCTGATCAACAGCGAAAACCCGGATCTGATCATCACAGGGCTGAACGGTAACAGGCAGAACCTGTTCATGATCCAGAACCAGACCAAGGTGCTGGGAAAGATCTGGATGAACCTCGGGCAGAGTCCGCATCTTCTGGAGGCAGTCGGCTATAAGCAGGGCTGGCTGACCCGGCGAAGAATTAAACGATATTTCTGTGATATTTTTGTTGAAAACGAATAAATATGCTTTTCATTTTGTGCATTTTGTATTAAACTATCAGTAGTATGTTATCAATGCATGGACGTTATTGATAAGGCAGCCGCGCTGCCTGATGCAATGAGCACAGAGAGGAAAAGCAGATGATTTCGAATCAGGTATTACAGAATACGATCGACGGCTTGAAGAACATTACGAAGATGGATTTCGCTATTTCCGATGTGGAGGGCAAACACCTGGTGTCGACCTTCCAGAATCTGGAGGTAAGCAAATCGGAGCTGCTCGCATTCGCGGATTCGCAGGCGGATGCTCAGACGATTCGCGATTACCAGTTTTTCAAGGTGTACGACGAGCATCAGCTGGAATACATTCTGATCGCCGGCGGCGGGGACGATGAAAACCTGCTTCTCGGCAAGATGGCGGCGTTCCAGCTGCAGGGTCTTCTGACCGCATATAAGGAGCGCTTCGATAAGGACAACTTTATCAAGAATCTTCTTCTTGACAACCTTCTTCTCGTTGACATTTACAATCGCGCGAAGAAGCTGCACATCGAGCCCAACGTGCGCCGCCTCGTCTACATTGTCGAGTGCAGCCCGGAGAGAAGCCAGTCCGCCAGCGAGAACATCCGCGCGCTTCTCGGCACGAAGACGGATGATTTCATCACGGCGGTCGATGAGAAGAGCATCATCGTCGTAAAGGAACTGGACGCAGGGGCCGATGCCGCCGATGCGGAGCAGATCGCGGACCAGATTCTGAAGGCGGCCGGACAGGATGCGGAAGAAGCGACACACATCGCCTACGGCACCATTGTCGGAGAACTTAAGGAGGTTTCGCGTTCTTATAAAGAAGCGAAGATGGCGATGGACGTCGGCAAGATTTTCTTCGAGGAGCGGTCGATTATCGCGTACAGTTCTCTGGGCATCGGCCGGCTGATCTATCAGCTTCCGATCCCGCTCTGCAAGATGTTTATCAAAGAGATCTTTGCCAATAAGTCCCCGGATGATTTTGACGAGGAGACGCTGCCGACGATCAACAAGTTCTTCGAGAACAACCTGAATGTTTCCGAGACGTCGCGTCAGCTCTATATTCACAGAAATACGCTCGTGTACAGGCTGGATAAGCTGCAGAAGAGCACCGGTCTGGATCTGCGCGTGTTTGAAGACGCCATCACCTTCAAGATTGCGCTGATGGTCGTCAAATATATGAAATACATGGAGTCAACAGACTGAAGATGAGGGGCGTCCGCTGACTCCGACAGCAGCAGGGAGGATAAATAATGATTACGCTTACCAATGTAAGTAAGTATTATGACAAGAGCCAGAAACCGGCGATTGACAACATATCCTTACACATTGACAAGGGGGAATTCGTCTTTGTCGTCGGCAACAGCGGATCCGGAAAAACAACTTTGATCCGGCTCCTTCTGAAAGAGATTGATGCGTCGTCGGGCAAAATCGTGGTCAACGGCAAGAATCTCACGAAAATGAGAAGAAGCCGGGTCCCGAAGTACCGCCGCGGCGTAGGCTGTGTGTTCCAGGATTTCCGTCTCCTGAAGGACCGGAATGTCTTTGAGAACGTCGCCTTCGCGCAGCGCGTCATCGAGAAACCGAATCATGTCATCAAGAAAAATGTACCGGAGGTGCTCACGCTGGTCGGACTCGCGGACAAATACCGTTCGCGTCCGCGCGAGCTTTCCGGCGGCGAGCAGCAGCGTGTCGCGCTGGCGAGAGCGCTGGTAAACCGTCCGGCGATTCTGCTTGCGGATGAGCCGACCGGAAACCTGGACCCGAAAAACTCCCAGGAGATCATGAAGCTCCTTGAGGAGATCAACGCGCGGGGAACTACGGTTCTCGTCGTCACGCATAACCGGGAGATCGTAAACCAGATGAAAAAACGTGTCATCCGACTTCGCAAGGGTGTCATTATCAGCGATGAGAAGGAGGGTGTATACGTTGAAGATTAGTTCGGTCGGATACGGCACCAGGCAGGGCTTTAAGAACATCGGAAGAAACAAGATGTTCTCGATCGCCTCGATCGCCACGATGGCTGCCAGTATCTTTATATTCAGTCTTTTCTTCTCGATCATTCTGAACATTAACTTTATGCTCAGAAGCGTCGAGACAAACGTAGGGATCACGGTCTTTTTTGATGAGGAACTGGATCAGGCTTCGATGAACAAGATCGGCATCGAGATTAATGCGCAGCCGACCGTCAAGCAGTGCAAGTACGTTTCGGCGGATGAAGCCTGGGCTTCCTTCTCAAAGGAATACTTCGAAGGCAACGAGGACGCGGCGGCGGGATTCAGAAACAGCCAGGATAACCCCCTTGCGAATTCGGCGCATTATGAGGTCTATGTGAACCGCATCGAGGATCAGAACAGTCTGGTCAGTTACGTCAAGGGACTCGACGGGGTACGTTCGGTGAACCAGTCGCAGCAGGCGACGAAGACGCTGACGTCTCTGAACCACATGATCATGATTGTATCCGGCGTGATTCTGCTGATTCTGCTGGCGGTGTCCGTCTTCCTGATCAGCAACATGGTTTCAGTCGGCGTCTCCGCCAGAAGAGAAGAGATCGCGATTATGAAACTGATCGGCGCGACAAACTCGTTCATCCGGCTGCCCTTCGTGATGGAAGGTATCATCGTCGGACTGATCGGTGCGGCGATCCCGCTGGTGATCTGGTATTTCGTCTACAACAAGGCGATTCAGTACCTGCTCAGCAAGTTCAGCATTCTGCAGGATTTCATGAACGGTCTGATGAGCGTCAATCAGGTATTCGTTTATCTGCTTCCGGTCGGACTGATCCTCGGAATCGGAATCGGCCTGCTCGGCAGTATGGTCACGATCCGCAAACACCTGAAGGTGTGACCTTCGGGCCGGCGTGATCGCAGCCCCGGGAGGGGTTCGGCGGATTGACAGACGAAGGAGATTCAGGCGATGGATGATAAGTCCGCGAAAAAAATGAAAAGAAAATCGTTCTTTAGCGGTGTGATTGCCACTTTGCTGGCAATCGCACTGCTTTACTTTATCTACATGATCGTACCGGTCGGCGGCGGAGCGTCCCATCCGGATTCGATTCAGACGATCAAGAAAGCAAAAGCGATTCAGCGCATTATCGACCGCTATTATCTGGGCGATGTGAATGAGCAGTCCGAGACGGATACGATGTTCCTCGGGCAGGTGGCCGGTCTGGGGGATCGTTACTCCACCTACTACACGGCGGAGCAGTATGAAGAGATTCAGAAAGAGCGGAACGGAAAGTATATCGGAATCGGCGTCACGATCGCGCAGAGTGCAGACGGCGACGCGGCGGAGATTGTTTCCGTCGGCGACGGAACGCCGGCGGCATCGGCCGGCATCCAGAAGGGAGATCTCATTTACCGGATCAACGGCGAAGATGTGACCGGTTATTCCAGCAGTGATCTTTCGGACCTGATTGAAAAGTATGTCGGGACCGAGATCACGATGGAACTGAAGCGCGGAGAAAACGGAGACATGGTCACCGTCAGCGTCACGCCGGAACAGATGGAGACCGAAACGGTGACCGGAAGCATGCTCGACGGCGGGATCGGTTACATCCACATCACGCAGTTTGCGAAGATCACAGTCGACCAGTTTAAGGACACGATGAAATCCCTGGAGGATCAGGGGATGCAGAAGATGATTCTGGATCTGCGCGACAACGGAGGCGGTCTCGTCGACAGCGCCTGCGAGATCGGCAGGCAGATTCTTCCAAAGGGAATTATCGTCTACGAAGAGGACAAGGACGGAAAACGCATCTATGAAAAAAATGATGAGGACAACGGCTTTTCCATGCCGCTGGTCGTCCTCGTCAATGAGAATACCGCCAGTGCGGCGGAAATTCTCGCCGGCGCCATCAAAGACGACGGCATCGCTACAATCGTGGGGAAGACTACGTTCGGAAAGGGAATCGTCCAGAACGACTTCCGTCTGCCGGACGGATCGTATCTGAAGCTTACGGTGCGGCATTACTACACGCCGGACGGAAATGACATTCACGGGACGGGCATCACTCCGGATGTTGAGGTCGATGCGGCCGGCGACGGGAGCGATCCGCAGCTTGATCAGGCGAAGGCGCTGCTGGGCTGACGCCGCAGAAGGGCCGCCAGAGAGGCGGCCCTTCTGTCATGTGAGATGCGTAAGTTCACGCGTCACGCAAGGTCCTGCAGATTTTTCTTCAGTTCGATCATGCGGTCGCGCAGCTGCGCAGCCATCTCAAAGTTGAGCTCGGCGGCGGCAGCTTTCATTTCCTTTTCTACCTGAGCGATCAGACCGCGCAGTTCATCGGCGGACATCGATTCCGGATCCTTCGCGAACCGGTCCTCCTTTTTCGCGGTTTCTTTCGAGATGCTGATCAGATCCCGGACCGCCTTCTGAATCGTCTTCGGTGTGATGCCGTGCTCCTTGTTGTAGGCTTCCTGGATGGCGCGCCTTCTGGCGGTTTCGTCCATCGCTCCCTTCATGGAGTCGGTGATTGTATCCGCGTACATGATGACGTGGCCCTCCGCGTTTCTGGCGGCGCGTCCGATCGTCTGAACGAGCGACGTCTCGGACCGGAGAAATCCCTCCTTGTCCGCGTCAAGAATAGCGACGAGCGTGATTTCCGGGATATCAAGTCCTTCCCGGAGAAGGTTGATTCCAACGAGCACATCAAATACATCCAGACGCATATCGCGGATAATTTTCGTCCGCTCGAGCGCGTCAATATCGGAGTGCAGATACTGAACCCGGATCCCCGCCTCCTTCATATAATCGGTCAGATCCTCGGCCATGCGCTTCGTCAGCGTGGTGACGAGGACTTTATTGTGACGGTTCACTTCCTTCCGGATCTCTCCGATCAGATCATCGATCTGGCCTTTGACCGGGCGCACCTCGACCTTCGGGTCAAGCAGACCGGTCGGGCGGATGATCTGCTCGGCGCGCAGCATCTCGTGTTCCGCCTCGTAATCACAGGGGGTGGCGGAGACGAAAAGCAGCTGATTGATTCTTTCTTCAAATTCCTGAAATGAAAGCGGCCGGTTGTCGAGGGCGGACGGAAGGCGGAAGCCGTAGTCGACGAGTGTCGTCTTTCTGGAACGGTCTCCGGCGTACATGGCTCCGATCTGCGGGACGGTTTTATGGGACTCATCGATGATGATCAGAAAATCATCCGGGAAGAAATCCATCAGGGTGTACGGCGGCTCGCCGGGCTTCAGCCCGGACAGATGGCGCGAGTAATTCTCGATTCCGGAACATACGCCGGTCTCCCGGAGCATTTCGATGTCAAAATTGGTCCGCTCCTCGATGCGCTGTGCCTCGAGAAGCTTTCCTCTGTCTTTAAAATAGCGGATCCGCTCCTCTAGTTCCTTCTCAATGTCCTTCGTTGCGCGCTGAATGGTTTCCATCGGCATCACATAATGGGAGGCCGGCGGAATATCGACAAAATTCAGCTCGCGCCTCACAGTACCGGTCAGGAGATCGAACTCGGTGATCCGGTCGATCTCATCGCCGAAAAATTCGACCCGGACGGCAGTCTCGCTGACATTTGCCGGGACGATCTCCACGACATCTCCGTGCACGCGGAACGTACCGCGGTGAAAATCAATCTCGTTGCGCTCGTACTGAATATCGATCAGGGCGCGGATCAGATCGTCGCGGTCGCGCTGCATACCGGGACGGAGCGCGATGATCATGTATTCGTAATCCTTCGGGCTGCCCAGACCGTAGATGCAGGACACGCTTGATACAACGATGACGTCGTTCCGCTCGATCAGCGAGGAGGTCGCCGAGAGACGGAGCTTGTCGATCTCCTCGTTCCGGGAAGAATCCTTCGCGATATAGGTGTCCGAAGAGGGCACGTAGGCTTCCGGCTGATAGTAGTCATAATAGGAAACGAAATATTCCACCGCATTCTCCGGGAAAAATTCCTTGAATTCGCTGTAGAGCTGGGCTGCGAGCGTCTTGTTGTGGGCGATGACCAGCGTCGGTTTCTGGAGCCGTTCGATCACGTTGGCCATGGTGAATGTTTTTCCGGAACCGGTGGAGCCCAGAAGAGTCTCAAACTGATTGCCCTCCTCGAATCCTTTTACGAGCTGCTCGATCGCCTGCGGCTGATCGCCGGTCGGCTTATATTCGGAATGCAATTTGAATTTCGGCATAATTCCTCCGGAGTAATCTGACTCGCCGGTGCACGCGGCGTCTCGATGAAACAAACAAAGTATAGCATAGTTTGAATGGAAATACAGTACGGGCGTGGTTTGCGGGCGCTCTGGTTTTATTGATTTTGCCGGGCACATCCTGCCGCACAGGTGGAAAATCGTAATGATTTCCGCCGCTTTTCGGGAAATATTTGTAGGACATGCACAACAGAGCGGGCGGAATGATTGAATTTTCGAGGAGGCCGTACTATAATCAAGTTAGTACTGTGGGCGATCGGGTTTCAGAATCATGCTGAGAGGATTCGAAATGCAAAAGTTTAGCGGAAAAACCATTTTTAAAGGGGTAGCTATCGGAAAGGTGATGTTTTACGGCAAGAAAGAGGAAACCGTAAAACGCTATAAGATCGAGGATACGGAAAAGGAAATCCGCCGTTTTGAGGACGCGAAAGCGCAGGCGATCGAGGATCTGAACCGGCTGCATGACGACGCGGTGAAAAAGGTCGGAGAAGAAAACGCGGCGATTTTCGAAGTTCACGCGATGCTTCTTGACGACGAGGATTTCGGCGATTCCGTCCGCAATTCCATTGAGACGCAGAAGATCAACGCGGAGTACGCGACAGCGATCGCCGGCGACAACTTCTCGAAGATGTTCGCCGAGATGGAGGATGATTATTTCCGCGGCCGCGCGGCTGATATGAAGGACATCGCGGAGCGCGTCATCAATGTTCTGACGGGCGCTTCCGACCGGGCATCGTTTGATGAGCCGGTCATCATCGCTGCGGACGACCTGCTACCGAGCCAGACGGTTCAGCTGGACAAGGACAAGGTCCTCGCGTTTGTGACGAGAAAGGGTTCGTCCAATTCACATACCGCGATCCTGGCGAGAACAATGAATATACCGGCGCTGATCGGCGTGCCGGTGGAGGAAGACTGGGACGGCCATCAGGCGATCGTGGACGCACACAGCGGAACGTTTATCCTGGATCCGGACGCGGAGACGCTTAAGGCGCAGGCGGAAATCCAAAGAAAGGATGAGGAGGCGCGCCGCCTTCTGCAGGAACTGAAGGGCAGGGAAAATACGACACTCGACGGGAAAACCATTAATCTGTACGCAAACATCGGCAATCTCGGCGACGTCGGCGCGGTTCTGTCCAATGACGGCGGCGGCATCGGCCTGTTCCGCAGCGAATTTATCTACATCGGACGCGATGAGCTTCCGACCGAGGAGGAACAGTTCCAGATCTATAAGTCTGTAGCAGAGACAATGGCCGGAAAGAAGGTTATCATCCGCACACTTGATATCGGTGCGGATAAGAAGGCGGATTACCTGCATCTGGACAAGGAGGACAACCCGGCGCTCGGATTCCGCGCGATCCGGATCTGCCTGGCCAGACCGGAAATTTTCGAGACGCAGCTGCGCGCCATCTACCGCGCGAGCGCCTTCGGAACCGTATCCATCATGTATCCGATGATCACCTCCGTCGAAGAGGTGAAAAAGATCAAAGAGATCTCCGCGGGTGTGCGGGAGAAGCTCGCGAAAGCCAATATTCCGATCGGCAGGGTAGAAGAGGGCATCATGATCGAGACGCCGGCGGCGGCCGTCATCAGCGACGAGCTGGCGCAGCTCGTTGATTTCTTCAGCATCGGAACGAACGATCTGACCCAGTACACTCTGGCGATGGACCGTCAGAACGCGAAGCTTGAAAATTTCTACAACCCGCATCATGAAGCGATCCTGCGCCTGATTAACCTGGTGGTTCAGAACGGACATGCCCACGATACGTGGGTCGGCATCTGCGGGGAACTTGGCGCGGATACGACGCTGACCGAGACGTTCCTTCAGATGGGAGTCGACGAGCTGTCCGTGTCGCCGTCCATGATCCTTCCGGTCAGAAAACAGATCAGAAGCAGCATCGCGAAAAAACAGGAGGGATAAGATGAAAAAGGTGCTTTTTGTCGCATCGGAGTGTGTTCCGTTTATCAAGACGGGAGGGCTTGCCGATGTCGTCGGTTCATTGCCGAAAAACTTCCAGAAGGAGTATTTCGACGTCCGTGTCGTCATTCCGAAATACACCTTTATTCCGGATGAATACAAGCGGCAGATGAAGTATGTCTCGAATTTCTACATGGACCTGAACTGGCGTCAGCAGTATGTCGGCATTTTCACCATGGAGATGGACGGCATCACCTACTATTTTATCGACAATGAGGAGCACTTCAGCGGAGAGCGTCCGTACGCGGGTATGCCGTGGGATCTTGAGAAGTTTGCGTTTTTCTCAAAGGCGGCGCTGTCCATTCTTCCGGTGGTCGATTTCCGCCCGGACATCATTCACTGCCACGACTGGCAGACCGGCCTGGTTCCGGTCTATCTGCACGAGCGGTTCGCCGGGAGCGAATTCTTCCGCGGAATCAAGAGCGTCATGACGATCCACAACCTGAAGTTTCAGGGCGTGTGGGACATGAAAACGATCAAGAGCATCACCGGCCTCGCGGATTACTACTTTACGTCGGACAAGCTTGAATTCAAGCGCGACGCGAGTTATCTGAAGGGAGGACTTGTCTACGCGGACGCGATCACGACGGTCAGCAGGACGTATGCGGAGGAGATCAAGACGCCGTTCTACGGCGAGGGACTTGACGGGCTGATGCGGGCGCGCGCGAACGATCTGCGCGGCATCGTGAACGGCATCGACTATGACGTCTACAATCCGGCGACGGATCCGATGATCAGCCACAATTACGACGCACGTACATTCCGCCGTGAGAAGGCTAAGAATAAGACGGATCTGCAGCAGCAGCTCGGCCTTGACGTGGATCCGAAGAAGATGATGATCGGCATCGTCTCCAGACTGACGGACCAGAAGGGCTTTGATCTGATCGCCTGCATGATGGATGAACTCTGCCAGGATGAGGTTCAGATCGTCGCGCTCGGGACAGGTGAGGCGAAGCACGAGAATATGTTCCGTCATTTCGCGTGGAAGTACGGAAACAAAGTCTCCGCAAACATTTATTATTCTGAAGAGCTCTCGCACAAGATTTATGCGGCTGCGGACGCGTTCCTGATGCCGTCCCTGTTTGAGCCCTGCGGACTTTCCCAGCTGATGAGTCTGCGCTATGGCACCGTTCCGATCGTCCGTGAGACCGGCGGCCTGAAGGATACGGTCGAGCCGTACAATGAGTATGAGGGAACCGGCACCGGATTTTCGTTTGCAAATTATAACGCGCACGAGATGCTCGGTACGATCCGCTACGCGGAGCGCATTTACTACGACCGCAAGCGTGAGTGGAACAAGATCATTGACCGCGGGATGGCAGAGGATTTCTCGTGGCATACGTCCGCGATGCAGTATCAGGAGCTGTATGACTGGCTGATCGGGTCATGACCGGCTGATCGGATCACGAACGACTGATTGCAGCATAACCGGCTGATCGAATCACGGCCGGCGGGTTCGAAAATTGCGGAAATACAGGAAAAACAGTCAGGGACTGCTGTACAGGCAGCCTGAACGGCGGATCGGCCGTCAGGGATGCGTCTGTACGGCGGTCCCTGATCTTCTGTGGAAAACAGGAAACATGTTGACATAATAATGACCGGGTGGTATGATCAGAACAGATTCGGGAGAAACTTTTTTGTATCTGGTACCGGGATGATCCGGACTTCTCGCGCCGCGGCCGCGGTATTTTCCAGCGTTCATTGTAAACAGAGCGGATTCCGCGCATTTTATCCGGCATAATAATGGGGCCGGGTGCGGAAGTTCTGCCGCGACCTGCAGGCGGAAACACCGCGTTTTTGGTTGACAGGGCGGTTGATGTGTAATAATATGATCAATAGCGAACAAATGTTCAGGTAGTAAGAGAAAAGAATCCGGTTTCGCGCGCAGACAGGCCGCGGGCCGGGAAAAAGGAGACCAATATGGCAGATAATCGGACAGCCGGAAAAAACGGAAAAGCATCGGACGGCAGGCAGGCGGCGCTCGAGGCGGCGCTCGGGCAGATTGAGAAGGCGTACGGCAAGGGAGCCGTGATGAAGCTGGGAGACAGCGGAGCAAACATCAATGTGGAGACGATTCCGACCGGCTCCCTCAGCCTTGACATTGCGCTGGGACTCGGCGGCATCCCGAAGGGAAGGATCATCGAGATCTACGGGCCCGAGTCCTCCGGAAAAACGACGGTGGCACTTCATATGGTGGCGGCTGTGCAGAAAAGAGGCGGCATCGCGGGATTCATCGATGCGGAGCACGCTCTGGATCCGGTCTATGCGCGGAACATCGGCGTAGATATTGACAATCTCTATATTTCGCAGCCGGATAACGGCGAACAGGCGCTTGAGATCACCGAGACGATGGTTCGCTCGGGCGCGGTCGATATTATTATCGTGGATTCGGTTGCGGCGCTAGTGCCGAAGGCTGAGATCGACGGCGAGATGGGAGATTCCCACGTCGGCCTGCAGGCCCGTATGATGTCGCAGGCGTGCAGAAAACTGACGGCTGCGATCAGCAGGACGAACTGCATCGTCGTGTTCATCAACCAGCTGCGCGAGAAGGTCGGTGTCATGTTCGGAAATCCGGAGACGACGACGGGCGGGCGCGCGCTGAAATTTTACTCGTCGATCCGTCTGGATGTGAGAAGAATCGAGCAGCTGAAAAAGAACGGCGTGGTGATCGGAAACCGGACGCGCGTCAAGGTCGTCAAGAATAAGGTCGCGCCGCCGTTCCGCGAGGCGGAGTTTGATATCATGTTCGGAAAAGGCATTTCGCGGTCCGGAGATATACTGGATCTGGCCGCGGAGAAGGATATTATTGTGAAGAGCGGCGCGTGGTATTCCTACAACGGCGAGAAGATCGGACAGGGCCGCGAGAATGCGAAGCTCTATCTGGAAGAAAATCCGGAGTTTATGCAGATGGTTGAGAATAAGGTGCGGGAAGCCTACGGCCTTCCGGCCGATGAATCAGCAGGCGGCGCTGAGGCGTCGGAAGCGGATACAGGCGAAAGCGCAGATGAGGAGTAAAGGCCGAGCGGATGAGCTTTCCGGGCTGGAGGAAAGCGGGCTGATCCGGAAAGGTGCGGGTGCCGTCGGACGTCAGGCAATACCTGAAGCGGACCGCCGGAAGGTATCATCCGATTCAGAAAAGAGAGAAACTGAATGCGGAGCGGATCAGGGTCCCGCTTATGCGGATGAGAGCCGCGGCGCTGTGAAAAAGGCCATGAATCTTCTGCTTCAGAGGGACCGCTCCGAGAAAGAACTGAGGGACCGGCTTCTTGGGGAAGCATATGAACCGGAGGCAGTGCAGGACGCGATTAATTACACCAGTTCATTCGGTTATCTCGATGATGCGCGGTTCGCGGAGAATTACGTCGCGTCTTTCGCCGGAAAAAAGAGCAGAAGAGTGATGCGGTCCGAGCTGGAGCAAAAGGGTGTCGACGAAGTTCTAATTGACCGGGCGCTCGAAGCGGTTCCGGAAGATGAGTCCGATCAGATCAGGAAACTGCTGCGAAAAAAAGCCGGCGCACCGCATAAGCTGGACGACCGGGAGAAGCGGCGTGCGGCTGCTTTTCTCGCGAGGCGCGGATTTTCCGGGTCAGATGTCTGGAAAGCAATCCGGACCTTCGAGTCGGAGGCGGATGACTGAGAAAATTCTGTCATTTTGACGGGACCGCTCAAAACCCGGGAAAACAAAGGGATTCAGCGGCAGAATCGGACAGGAACGCTCCCCGGAAGGGCGAAATTGTACAAACGCTATTTGACAAAAATGCCGGTTAAGTATAATATTATGATGTTGTAATTGTACAATGAAAACTGAATAGGAGGTGCTCCTGTAATGATTCCAGTAGCAATCACTGTGATTGTTGCGGCCATTGCAGTGGTTGTCACCATACTGATTGCCGTTCCGCTTGCCGGAAAAACCGCGGTTGCGAAGAAAGTCAGAGAAGATTCTGAAAAAATCGGAACCGCTGAAGAGAAGGCGCGGAATATCATCGATGAAGCAATCAAGTCAGCGGAAGCGAAGAAGCGGGAAGCGCTTGTCGAGGCGAAGGAAGAGAGCCTGAAACTCAAAAACGAGCACGACAGGGAATACCGCGACAGAAGAGCTGAGCTGCAGAAGTATGAAAAGCGTGTCCTCTCAAAAGAAGAGTCCGTCGATAAGAAGGCGGAATCTCTGGAACGCCGTGAAAATCACCTGGCTGCGCGGGAAACAGAGCTCAAAAAGAAAGAAAAACATGTTGACGAATTACAAGAACAGCGCGTACAGGAACTGGAGAGAATCTCCGGGTTAACCTCCGAAGAAGCAAAAGATTTCCTGCTGAAATCTGTAGAAGAGGACGTCAAGGACGATACTGCCAGACTCTACAAGGATCTGGTCAGCAAGGCGAAGGAAGAAGCGGGCCGGAAGGCGCAGGAATATGTCGTCACCGCGATTCAGAAGTGTGCGGTGGACCATGTTTCCGAGACAACGATTTCTGTCGTACAGCTTCCGAATGACGAGATGAAGGGAAGAATCATCGGACGTGAAGGGCGAAACATTCGTGCGCTTGAGAACGCAACGGGCGTTGACCTGATCATCGATGATACTCCTGAAGCGGTCGTTCTTTCCTCGTTTGATCCGATCCGCCGCGAGGTGGCCAGAATCGCACTGGAAAAGCTCATCGTCGATGGCAGAATTCATCCTGCGAGAATCGAGGAGATGACAGAGAAGGCGAGAAAAGAAGTGGATACCAGAATCCGCGAGGAAGGCGAGGCGGCCTGTATGGAAGTGGGCGTCCGCGGAATCCATCCGGAACTGGTCCGGCTTCTTGGCTGCATGACGTTCCGCACCAGCTACGGACAGAATGCACTGCGTCATTCTGTTGAGGTCGCAGAACTCTCCGGACTGCTTGCCGGTGAGATCGGCCTGGATGTCCGCATGGCGAAGCGTGCGGGACTTCTGCATGACATCGGAAAATCGATTGATCATGAGGTAGAGGGTTCTCATGTACAGATCGGTGCAGATCTCTGCAGAAAGTACAAAGAGCCGTCGATTGTTGTCAATGCCGTCGAATCCCATCATGGCGATGTTGAGCCTGCAAGTCTGATCGCATGTATCGTTCAGGCGGCGGATGCGATCTCGGCGTCCCGTCCGGGCGCGAGAAGAGAGACGCTTGAGGCATACACCAACAGACTGAAGGATCTCGAGGATATCACAAATTCCTTCAAGGGAGTCGATAAATCTTTTGCAATTCAGGCGGGCAGAGAAGTGCGCGTGATGGTTGTGCCGGAACAGGTTTCTGATTCTGACATGGTACTGCTTGCGAGGGACATTTCCAAGCGCATCGAAGATGAGCTGGATTACCCCGGACAGATTAAAGTGAATGTAATTCGTGAAAGCCGCGTAACAGATTACGCAAAGTAAATCGACAGCCGGAAGGTCAGAACCTTCCGGCTGTTTTTTTACGGAAAGGATGCAGATGGGAGAAATTTCGGCAGGATCAGAGAGAAAAAGAATCCTGTTTTATGGGGATTCAAATACATACGGATATGATCCGCGATCATTTTTCGGGGGAAGATATCCGGAGAACGTGCGCTGGACGGGAATATTAAAGCGGCTTCTTGCGCCGGAAACGGCTGTTTATGCGGACGGCATGAACGGCCGGCAGGTACCGGCTTCGGAAGATGCGATCCGGGCGGCAGAATGGAACCTCCTGCGTGTAGGGCCGGTCAACCTGTTCGCGGTAATGCTTGGATCCAATGATCTGCTGGACAGCCGTGACAGCGCCGAAAAAACGGTCCGTGTGACAGCCTTCCGCCTCCGGAATTTTCTGGAAAAAATTGAAAACCTGAATCGTGGAGGCGGCTGTTCCGGTTCGCCGGTCCGGAAAGTTCTGGTGATCTCGCCTCCGCAGATCGAGGCAGGAAGCTGGGGCAGTGACGCATTGGAGCAGGAGAGAAAAATGCTCTCCGAAGCCTTTCGAATGATTGCAGATCAAAACGGCTGGAGCTTTGTTGACAGTGCACTCTGGCAGTGCGGACTGTCACCGGACGGAGTTCATCTGACTGCGGCCGGGCATAAATGTTTCGCGGACCATATGGCAAAGGCGATTGCCGGGCTTTGCTGATTTTTTTTGATTCTTATATATTTCGGCAGGGTTATCCTGCCGTTTTTTTATGTCCGGATTCGTGCGTTGTGCTCTTTTCCGAAGAAAATGGCACAATCACAAAAATGACACAATCAATATATAGTCGCACAAAAATCGGGAGCCATTATCGGCGTTTTAACGGGGATAAAGCGCTTGTTTAAAATAAAAAAGTATGTTATAAAATATATGTGCAGTAAAGCACAGAACACAATTAATTGGTAGACAGGTAGTGGTAGTTGTTGACAGATGGTAAGGAGGAACACTATGAAAAAGGGTAAACAGATTGCTGCAGCAGTTTTCGCGACAATGATGGCCGCATCGCTGGCGGCCTGCGGCGGATCGTCTTCGTCGTCCTCGTCCGGGGCGTCTGAGGGCGCTTCAAGCAGTGCGGCGGTTTCCGGAACATCGTCGGAGTCCGCAGCGGTATCGGGAAATTCCGTATCCGCGTCTTCCGGGACGACCGTAGCGACCGGAACGGATTTAAAAGCGACCGCAAAGGTCGATCCGAACAAGAATTATAACATCAGCGTTATTTTCAAGACGCTTTCGAGCGAGCACTGGCAGGTTATGAAAGCCGGCGTTGATGCATATACGAAGCTTTATCCGAACGTCAAGGCAGAGCCGGTCGGACCATCTGCCGAGACGATGTACGATGAGCAGCTGAACTCCATCACGACTGCGGTTGACTCGGATTCCTACGACGCGTACATCATCGCTCCGCTTCAGTCGGATTCCGCGGCAAAGCTGTACTCCACGACTTCCAAGCCGGTCGTAGCGGTCGACACGAACATGAACATGGACTCTCTGGCGACCTTCGTCGGAACCGGTAATGAGGAAGCTGCGAAAGAGGGCGCGACAAAAGCAGTTGAGATGGCCAAAGATCTCGGATGGGACGAAATTAACTGCATCGAGATCGCCGGCGTTCAGGGTGATGAGACTAACACCGCGCGCATGAACGGCTACAAGGCGGGTGTTGAGGAGAACGGCGGAAAGTTCCTCGATGACGAAATTCAGTATGCGAACGCGGTCGCGGACCAGGCGGTAACGGCTATGGAAGCGATCATGTCCAAGCATCCGGACGGAGTTGCGATCATCTGCGCGAATAATGATGACATGGCGCTTGCGGCAGCGAAAACCGCGGCAGGCAATGAGGCGTTCAAGAACACGGTATTCCTCGGATTCGACGGAAGCTCCGCGGTCTGCAAATCCATCGCAACCGGTGAGGTCAGCAACTTCATCACGATTGCCCAGAACCCCTATGAGATGGGATTCTACGCAGTTGACAACGCGATCAAAGCGATCAACGGCGAGAAACTTGATGACTTTGTAAACTCCGGCGTTACCATCATCACGAAGGACAACGCGCAGGAGCGTTACGATACCGTACAGGGTTACCTGAACAGCGACAAGTAAGGCGACCCGCTTTCAATTTCATTATTCCGGTTCCTGTTGTGATCAGACAGGAAAGAGGCTCCCGTTCCTGCAGACGGGAGCCTTTTTCCGGCTTTAGGAGAGGCCGCGCGCGTAGTCGCGGGAGATGGTGCGGTACTGGACCGGCGTCATTCCGACGTAACGGCGGAATACATTGTTGAAATAGCTGGCCGACGAGAACCCGACCATCAGGGAGATGTCGGCGGCACTTTTGTCCGAACTCTGCAGAAGAATCTGTGCTTCACCGATCCTTCGCTGCGTCAGATACTGGATCAGAGAGAATCCGGTGCTTTTCCGGAACAGATGGCTCAGATAATAGCGGCTGATATGAAACTGCTCCGCAACTGAGTCCAGCGTAATTGTTTCCTTATAATTCCGGTTGATGTACTGCTCGATGCAGGAGATGATCAGCCCGTTCTTTGCGGCGCTCTCGTCGGTGTCCTGACGGCGTTCGAGATTCATCTGGCAGACAAGGGCGAGAAAAGAGGCGGCGAGCAGCTGGCAGGCGTCCTCCATTCCGTCCTGTCCGTAAAGCGCGTGCAGGGTTTCCGCCAGACGGTCGATCTCCGGCTTCCACCTGCCGGCGGGAAGAATCGGCGGGTCGCCGCCGGAAATCAGGCAGTTTTCGGGCACGCCGGGGAGCCGTACGTTTGTAAAATTGAAACAGTAGGTTTTGAAATCACTGACAGACAGCGGGTTTTCGCCGTGGACGACCCCGCAGTTGCAGATCATGAGGTCCCCGACGGACACGTGCCAGTTGCGCTCGCCGATAATCTGCTCACCGCTTCCGCTCGAGACGTAAGTGATCTCGAGCCATTCCTGATGCGAGTGGAGCAGGGGAGTGTACGCTTTTTCCTGACGTCGGTAAGTGGCGGCCAGATACGGAAGCGCGCCGCGGCGGAAACAGGATGGTTCATATTTAAACTGATTCATGCACAGCTCCTTTCATCAGGGATCAGGGGGTAACCGCGAGATGAATCCGCATGCCGCACCGATGGGCAGCGGTGATGTACTCCTGCGGCAGGGAGTCGGTTACGAGATGCGTGACATCTTCAAAACGCGCGGATTCGTAGACAGAGATCCGGTTAAATTTTGTGTGATCAGCCATCAGAATCCATTCGTGGGATTTTTCCGGTATGTGTTTTCCGATGGAGGCGATCCATGCGTTGTCGGAGGTGAGACCGGCGTCAAGATCGATCCCCGAGACGCTGGTGAAGGCCTTCTGGACATAGTGCTGGACGATCTGATAGACATCGTCGTCGGAAAAAGTCATCGGCGCCTTCTGCCCTTTGTAGATCAGCTCTCCGCCGAGAATATAGATGCGGGCTTCCGCGTTGGCAAGATCCCCGATCGCGGCGATGTTGTTAGTAAAGACGGTCAGCCTGCGGATTCCCTTCAGGTGGCGCGCGAGATAACAGCAGGTGCGGCCGGCTCCGAGGTAGATGCAGTCGCCGTCTGAGATGAGCGTCCGGGCTTCCGCGGCGATCGCGCTGCAGACCGGATCCGCAGCGGCGTCCGGCGTCACGAGGGAAGCGGCCGAGTCGTTTCGGATCGCGCCGCCGAAGATGCGCTTTGCGTATCCCTCTTTTTCGAGCTGCGCGAGATCGTGACGGATGGTCACCTCGCTCACGTGATAGCGTTCGCTCAGCGCTTTTACGGTCACCCGATGGTTAAGTATCAGCTCGTTTTTGATCATTTCCTGACGTTCCGTCATAAAAAACTCCTTCCGCTGACCGGTTTTGAAATATTATGCTTATAAATAGAAAAAAAATACCGTGAAGCACAAAAACCATTAAAAAACAATATGCAAAACGCACAAAAGTGTCAACCTCGTTTTGTGAAAATGTTATTACATAAATTCACCAAAAGATATTCAAATACGAAACAAAAATATAAGCAAAAAAGAAGAAAACAAAAGATTTCGAAAGCAATATAGATTATATCGCAAAGGTTCGAAACTTGCAACTGCCACAGTAAGATGATAATATAATAAAGGTTTCTAATGCTCGTGAAAATATATTTAGGGACCAAAGTCTAATCACAACAGGAGGGAAACAATGAGAAAGAGAATTTTACCAGTAGTAGTATCAGGTGTCATGGTAGCTGGTCTGCTTGCAGGATGCGGTTCCAGCTCCTCTGGCTCATCATCCTCAGCGTCTTCCGCGGCTTCTTCTTCCAGCAAAGCTGCAGCATCTTCTTCATCTGAAGCGGCAGTGTCCGGCACAAGCACGGCTGCAACTTCTGCGACTTCCGGATCGGAAGAGGAGTACAAGACCGATAAAGATTACAACGTAGATGTAATCCTGAAGACAACATCTTCCGAGTACTGGAAGTATGTTGAGGCGGGCGCAAAGTCCTACAACACCGATTATCCGAACGTCAAAGTTGATGTTAAGGGTGCTACATCTGAGACTGCTTACGATGAGCAGCAGAATATGATCGAGACGGATCTGAACGCAGGAACCTACGACGGATTCGTTATCGCTCCGCTGCAGGCTGATCTGGCTGCGACTCTGATCAAGGGTCAGACCGCTCCGATCGTTGCAGTTGATACGAACATTGATGCTCCGGAAGTTCTTTCCTTCGTTGGTACATCCAATGAGGATGCGGCTAAGATGGGCGGCGAGGCTGCTGTTAAGGCTGCAAAGGAAGCCGGCTGGGATAAGATCCAGGCGATCTGCATCTCCGGTGTTCAGGGCGACGGTACTGCTACGGCACGTCTGACTGGTTATCAGGAAGGTATCGACGGAGCAGGCGGTGAGTTCCTTAAAGATGAGATTCAGTACGCAGATGCAGTAGCTGATAAGGCTGTTAACTGCATGGAGGCGATTATCCAGAACCATCCGGAAGGAATCGCGATCATCTGCGCAAACAACGATGATATGGCTATGGCGGCTGCACGTGCTGCAGCAGGAAACGATGCTTACAAGAACACGGTCTTCATCGGATTCGACGGCATCCAGTCCGCTTGCAACGCGATCCTGAACGGCGAAGAGACCATGTCTGTCGCACAGGAAGCTTACGCGATGGGTCGTAAGTCCGTAGAGGCTGTCGTTAAGGCACTCGACGGCAAGACGCTTGATAAGTTCATCAACTCCGGCTGCGAAGTCATCGACAAGAGCAACGCGCAGCAGCGTCTTGATCAGCTTAAGAGCTACGTCGGCTGATAGGCTAAATTCGTCAGGGATAATTCACGGGCACTCTGATTCGAATAGTAACAAGTGAATGCCGAAAGAATCAATCCGATGCATCCCGGCTCTGCCGGGATGCACCGGCAGATTTCAGGAGGCGGGGTCCAAGGAAGTGCGTAAAGGGTGAGGTTTTAATGAGTAATTATATCGTAGAACTGAAGGATATCAGGAAAACATTCCCAGGCGTT
>ONLT01000067.1 GCA_900318755.1 uncultured Eubacteriales bacterium | reverse complement strand
GAGTCCGTTCGCAAGAATCTCCGTCAATTCGTGCTGATTGGAGGCGATTCCTCCGCCGCTTCCGCCCAGCGTATAGGCGGGACGGAGAACCACCGGATAACCGATTTTCTCCGCGAAGCGGATTCCGTCCTCGATATTCGTGACGACACGGGAAGGAGCGATCGGCTCCCCGATCTTCTCCATCGTGTCCTTAAACATCTGCCGGTCCTCGGCCTTCTTGATCGTGAGCGGCGTCGTCCCGATCAGGCGCACATCGTGCTCATCAAGAAATCCGCTGTCCGCCATCTCCATCGCCAGATTCAGGCCCGCCTGGCCTCCCAGCGTCGGAAGGACGCTGTCCGGCTTTTCTTTCAGAATCAGCTGTTCTACGACCTCGACCGTCAGCGGCTCGATATAGACGCGGTCGGCGATGTCCTTGTCGGTCATAATCGTCGCCGGGTTTGAGTTCAGAAGAACGACCTCGACGCCCTCCTCTTTCAGGGATCGGCACGCCTGTGTTCCCGCGTAGTCAAACTCCGCCGCCTGTCCGATTACGATCGGACCGGAGCCGATCATCAGTACTTTTTTGATACTTGGATCCTTTGGCATCAGTTCTTCCCTCCCATCATGCCGATAAAGCGGTCAAACAGGTACGCGGAATCGTGCGGCCCCGGCGATGCTTCCGGATGGTACTGTACTGTGAAAATGTTCTTGTTCCGATAACGAAGCCCCTCATTCGTGCCGTCGTTGACATTGACAAAGGCCGGCACCGCCACCGACGGGTCGAGCGTGTCGGTATCCACCATGTAGCCGTGGTTCTGAGAGGTGATATAGACGCGGCCGGTTGAAAGATCCTTCACCGGATGATTTCCCCCTCTGTGTCCGTATTTCATCTTCTTTGTGTCCGCTCCGGTCGCGAGCGCGAGGAGCTGATGGCCGAGGCAGATCGCGAACATCGGCTTATCCGAATCATACAGTTTCCGGATCTCCCGGATGATGTTCCTGTTCTCCTTCGGATCCCCCGGTCCGTTCGCCAGCATAATGCCGTCCGGATCCGCAGCGAGAATCTCCTCCGCGGTCGTCCACGAAGGATAAATGGTAACCTCGCAGCCGCGTTCGTTCAGGGAGCGCGGAATGTTGTACTTCGCTCCGAAATCCATCAGAGCCACCTTATATCCGCTCCCTTTGAGGACTTCCTTCTCCGTACAGGTCACGCGGTTCACCACGTCGCCCGTGCGGTATGCTTTCAGCTTCGGGATCACCTCGTCCAGACGGAAGCTGCCGTCTGTGGTGATCATGCCGTTCATCGTGCCGCTTTCACGCAGGATTCTCGTCAGCGCGCGCGTATCGATCCCCGCGATTCCGGGAACATCGAAGCGCTTCAGAAAGCGCTGGATCGTATCCTGGGTGCGGAAGTTGCTCGGAACCCGGGAGAGTTCCCGAACGATGAATCCGTCCATCCAGGGGCGCAGCGACTCCTCATCCTCGTAGCAGATCCCGTAATTGCCGATCAGCGGATAGGTCATGCAGACCGACTGGCCCGCGTACGACGGGTCCGTGAGAACCTCGAGATAGCCGGTCATCGAAGTGTTGAACACGATCTCGCTGATTACCTCGCGGCGCGATCCGATGCTCGTTCCGGTAAAAACATGGCCATCTTCAAGAATCAAATATGCCTTCATAAAAGATGTGATCCTTTCTTTTCGCGAAAACCGGTCTTTTCAGATCTCTTTGCCGGTCAGCATGGTATAAGCCTCTTTGTATTTTTCGATCGTCTTGTCGATCACGTCCTGCGGAAGGCTGTAATCGCTGTCCGGATTCGCCTTCAGCCAGTTGCGGACGAACTGCTTGTCGAACGACGGCTGACCGTGGCCCTCCTCGTATCCGTCCACCGGCCAGAAACGGCTGGAATCCGGTGTGAGCATCTCATCTCCGAGAACCACATTGCCCTCTTCGTCCAGTCCGAATTCAAATTTTGTATCCGCGATGATAATGCCGCGGGTCAGCGCGTAATCCGCGCACTTCTTATAGAGCGCGATCGTGCAGTCGCGGATGGCCGTCGCATACTCTTCTCCCCTGCCCGGGAATACCTTCTCGAGAACATCGATGCTCTGCTCATAGCTGATGTTTTCATCGTGGTCGCCCAGTTCCGCCTTCGTGGACGGGGTGAAAATCGGCTCCGGAAGTTTCTCGCTCTCCTTAAGCCCCTCCGGAAGTCTGATTCCGCAGACCGTTCCGTTCTCCTGGTAGCTTGCCCAGCCGCTGCCTGTGATGTAGCCCCGGACGATGCACTCGATCGGAATCATGTTCAGCTTTTTGCAGAGCATGCTTCTTCCCTCAAATTCAGGCGTCCGGAAAAATTCCGGCATCTCATTGACATCGACGCTGACCATATGGTTCGGGACGATATCCTTCGTGTAATCGAACCAGAATTTTGACATCTGGGTGAGAACTTTTCCCTTGCCGTCGATCTGGTTTTTCAGGATCACGTCAAACGCCGAAATGCGGTCCGTCGCGACCATAATCAGGTGATTTCCCGTGTCGTAAATCTCGCGTACCTTGCCTGCCTTAAACGGTTTATACTCTTTCATTCGCTCTTTCCTCCCGGGGCGTGCCCTGAAAATATCGCTGCTCGTATATATTCAGCTTGTAGTATAGCACAAAACAGAATTCTCCGGTAATTTTTTCTCGCCGCCATCACAGTTTCACGAATTCCCGGCTTTTTATGAATTCTTTATACTTATATAAGGGCGATTTGTTTGAGGCCCCTTCCCGGTTGTGATAGAATGATCTCAGCCGCCGGGATCTGCTCCCGATCAGCCGGCTGTATAAAAAACACGCTGCCGGCCGGCACGCTTCTGGCGCCCGGGCGGTGCTTTTATGAAG
>ONLT01000030.1 GCA_900318755.1 uncultured Eubacteriales bacterium | reverse complement strand
ACCGGTATTTCAAACGTGCCGGAAAAAGCCGGTCGATACGGATTTTCCGGATCACATGTTTCTAATCGATGATAACAATACATGATACCCACTCCTTTCGTGTGCTGCCGGACAACTGGCCGGCATATCAGATCATATGCTTCTGTTTCATTTCCTCGATCATTGAAGAATAACGCTGATCCAGCTTGTAAATCAGCATCAGAATCGCGACGAGCGCCCACGCGATTACCGTCCCCCAGATATAAATGTTCTGAATCATGCTGACAGCGGATGGGATTTCAACCTCCAGCCCCTTAAAGCCGGATGCTTCCATCAGCTGGCCGATCAGCCATGCGGCAACTCCGCCTCCAAGCTTCTGACCGACTGTAAACGCGGAAAAGATCAGTGCGTGAACGCGGATCCCCGTGCGCCAGTGCCCATAATCAATGGTATCCGCAAGCATTGTAAAAATGCAGCCGTAAAACGGAGCCTCACCTGCACCCCGCAGCACAGCGACGAACATAAGCATCGTGAAGCTATGCGGCGCCGCGATTAGAATCAACTGCGCAGCCACACACAATACGGCTCCGAATAATACAAGATTTCTCTTGCCGAATTTCTTAATAAAGGGAGCAAGGACAATGATTCCGATAATCCACGGAATTTTCTCAGCCGTCTGAAGCGCGCCCATCAATTCCTTATTTCCGAGAATGTACTGAGCATAATAGGTCGTACATGTACCGCTGACATTCTGATAGAGCGAAACCGCAATCATTGTCAACGTAAGGATCACAAAGTACCGGTTCTGGAACAATGCACCGAGGCGTTTAGAAAACGGCAGATCAGACGCATCTCTCGCCGACTGCGGAACAAACTTTTCTTTGCACTGCGCGAATGTCCAGAGAAGCATAAAAAACGCGATAACCGCATAGATCGCGGTAACCTCGATCCACGCTTTTTGATCACCGCCCAGCAGATCAATAAACGGCAGGGTGCACGCGGTAACGATCAGATTTCCGATCGGCGACATGGACATTCTGAACAGATTCAGCTTCGCAAGATCACTCTCATCATTGGTAAGCGTCGGCGCAAGCGATGAATAGGGCATATTCAACGCCGTATAGCAGACGGTTGTGCACAGGTTATATGAGACAAAAATATAAATCGCCTGCGTCATTCTGACCGCATGGGCAGGTACGCACACCAGCGCGACCGCACTCAATCCGTATGGAATCGCCATCCATAAAATCCAGCATCTGAATTTACCGAGTTTTGAATTCACTTTATCCATGATCTGCGCCATCATGAGATCGGAAATTCCGTCAAATATTCTGGACACAAGAAGAATCGTTCCTACAAGCGCTGCCGAGACTCCGATTACATTCGTATAGAAATAAACAAGAAGACTGGACGTAATCGCAAAGACAACATTGCATGCGACATCTCCCATGCCATATGCAATTTTTTCAATCAGCGTTGTTTTATAAATTTTTGCCATTTTACATACTCCTTTTCACATGGGTCTGAGCTCATCCCTTTTTTACTGATGATTCTATTGTAGTGAAAAGAACCGAAAACAGCATCTTCCTCAGATTCCTTTTCTTTCCGTTTACATTATAATCAGCAAAAAAATATTCCGGATAACTGAAACGTGAAGTCAATTATCCGGAATAAAAACATCATTTTGAATTTGTGTATATTACACATTTCCTGATTCATGTCATTTTTGTGAGAACAAGCATCGCGATTTCATGCGGCTCCAGCGTCAAAGTGAGAAACAAGCCATCCTCTGCCTGCATCACTTGCCTTCTCAGCTCCGGTTCCGCACGGCAGTTCAAATATCGCCTGTCATCCGTATCCGTTGTCAGGGGCGATCCGATCTCCACCCACGCGTCAAATGCAGATCCGCTTTTTCTTGTAATACGATACTCTTCAACCCGATACCGGCCTTCCGGAATTCCCCGAAGCCTGAAATGATTTTGCACCACCTTTCCCATTTCAAACACAGAATAAGCATCCTCCGGCTTCTTAAGTTTCTGATAGCGGTAGCGGTATAAATTTCGATACCCGCAATAATTCCAGGAAAGCAGCCGGTATGTTACGGCCTGACCAGATCCGGCTGCCCCGGCGCCTCCGTTTTGTCGGAGTTCCCGGCCGGAAGTAAGAATCCAGCCTTCTCCGGCATCCTCGATCGTATCTCCGAGCATCGCGACCAGACGCATCGCCTCATAGCCGGCCTTCGGAATACCGTCATACGTAAGCAGCCCATAACCTCCGTGGTACATCGTGTCAAAATCTGCCCGCTCCTCGAGCAGATCAGTTAACAGCCAATACCCGAAAACTGCGCTCCCGCGTGTCTCAGAAATATTCTTTGCAAGCCAGGCTGCCTTATAACACGTATCACCTGAGATATCTCTCTGCCAGAGCGTTGAATTCGTCTCCTCAATCACAAGTTCAGAGACCGGAACCCCGTTTCCTTCGACAAGTCCGCGCAGTGCTTCCAGGCTGTGAAGAAGGAAATCATCGTCTCGCGAAAGGACCGATGGAGCAGCTAGCTGGCTCAGTGTGTAATCCATAAAAAGGACATCCTCGCCTGATGCGGTATGCGGATAGCACTGAATTGATATAAAATCCGGAATACACCTGTGTTCTTTTACAAACTCAAGAAACCGGGGCATGCCGGACGGATCATGAATGAGGTAGGCAAAACATCCAGGACCTCCGAATTTTAATCCTCTGTGGATCTCCTTGACCGCATACCATGTCGTTTCATACAGCGCTTCATGTTCCTCCACGGTCATACATCCGATATGTGCGTAACCTTTCCCTACGGTCTCAAAGCGCCATCGAAGAACTTCTTCTGTTCCATAACGATCCATCAGAAAACGAATTACCGCCTGAACAAGTTTTTTCCATTTATTTAGATCCGTACATCCGGAGATAATTGACGGCCGGTCAAAAATCTTTGTCTGCTCCCGCGCAATTGCAGAGGGCAGGAAGCTCAACTCGACAAAAGGAATCAATCCGACCGACTGAATAAAGTCGAATACCATCGCTGCGTAGGTAAAACAAAACTGCGGCGTCCCGTCCGCATCCTCATAATATATATGCATATCTGAATCAAACAGTCCGTGAAAACGGATATAGCGAAATCCAATCTCACTCTGTGCTCTGCGCACCTGATCCTGAATCGGCTTCATCAGGAGGTCCCTTGCATATCCGACATTCAGAATCCGCGGCCAGGAAGTTGTCGTCTGCTCCCCATGGTTTACGCTGACAGAAAACTCCCGGTTCACTGTCGGAAGTTCATCGGATGATTGATTACAGGCGTACCGGACAAGTGCGCCCATCAAATCGATATTGCTGTTCGGATCTTCCCTCTTCTGACCGTCAACACCCGCGTTCCCAATCTCGCGGAATTCCATACCAGCCGTCAATTCTGCCGGCACCTTATTCTCAACCCGGTTCCCCTCTGCCGTCTCCCGAAATTTCTGCCGGTATGCACCGGGTGTTACCCCGAAATATTTTCGGAACGCGTCAATAAAAACACCTGGAGTGCGAAATCCGCAGTCATATGCGATATGGGTAACCGATGTGCTGCTGTTTTTCAGCTTCAGCGCCGCATTCTGGAGACGTATTTCCCTCAGATATGCAGAAAACGGCATATGCATATGTCTCTTAAAAAATCGCGAGAGATAGCCAGGCGACAGATATTCATCTCTCGCAATCTGCTCCAGACTGACTTCCTCGTTCCAGTGCGCATAGATAAAACCTAAAATCCTGCGCAGCCGCAGCAATGAGTCATCATCCTCCTCCGTCCCGGTCTTCTCAGCCGAAAACTTTTCATCAAGCATCTCCAGCAATTCCCTCACCGAAGACGCGACCGCAGATGTCACCTCGCCTTTTCCCTGCAGATACTCTTCAAAAATCGACGCATAAATTCTGCGGATCCGTTCAAGCGCAGACTGATGATTTTCTCCGGAACTCGCATACAAAGAATACCTGGTCGTATCCGTTTTTCCGAAATGCTGCAGGTAAGAATGCGAAATTTCAAGTCCGATCATCGCAGACCCAGAATCGCAAAAAATCCGGAACGAATCAAGCGGATTTACCATTAATAGACCGGCGGGCATCAGCTTATACTCAGAACCGCCTGTATAAACCCTGCATTTGCCTGTCAGACCGAAAAGCAGAAGCAACCCGTCTGTTAAACGAACAGGCAGTTCCACATCCTTATAAATTTGCAGCGAGAGTTCTCCGGCTGACTTTCTCATTTAATTCTTCCTCCAGAATATAACCGAACACATGTTGTACTGTATTATAACATACTGATTATCCTTGTTATAATTCATATGTTGTGCATATTTTTTCAAAAAAATGCACATCATCCGGGGCGAAAAACACAGCAAATTCACGTATTGCGCTTACGTATCTCACCTGCTACAATAATATTGTGCTTGAACGCACATTATCAGACACAGACGATCACACATCAGGGTGCTAATCATGGCAAAAAAAGCGACAATTAATATGGTAGCAGAACTGGCTGGCGTCTCCCGCGGAACGGTCGACCGGGTATTGAATCAGCGTCCGCACGTCAAGCCGGAGGTCCGGGAACGGGTGCTCCGCGCGATGAAGGAACTCCGCTATATTCCGCCCCACGAGGAGCAGGCGGAGGCGCTCGGTCTGGAATCCGACGACAACCGTCCCCCTCGGAAACTCGGCGTCCTGCTTCCCTCGGAGACCGGCTACTTTTTCAGCGAGGTCATGCACGGTGTGCGCGACGCACAGGATATTCTCCGCACCTCCAATGTAGAAATTCTCGTGGAAAAATGCGAATCCGGCGTTCCCTACGAATACATCGAACGGCTCGAGCGGCTCGAATCGCAGAAGATCAGCGGTCTCGCGGTGTGCGCAAAAAACAATCCGGCGGTGACGGATAAAATCAACGCGATGATCAGCAGCGGCATCCCGGTGATCACCATGAACTCGGATCTTCCCGACTCGAAGCGGCTCTGCTTCATCGGCCAGAACCCCTACAGCAGCGGCCGCGTCGCGGGCGACCTGATGTCCAAATGTCTCCGCACAAAAGACCGGCTCCTGATCGGCATCGGCAACCCGGAATTCGACGGCCATCGCCTGCGTCTGGAGGGATTTCTCTCGCGCATGGAAGAAGCGGGATTCTCGCGCGGCAATATGCCGATCGTCACGACCTTCAACGATTACGACCTGACGGCGGAGAAGGTCCGGGATGCGCTCCGGAACGATCCGGAAATCCGCGGGATCTACATGGCGAATCACAGCGTGACCGGCTGCGCGGACGCGGTCCGGGATCTCGGTCTGACCCGCCGTCTGCGCATCATCAGCCATGATCTGACAAAATCGACCCAGCGCCTTTTAAAAAACCGCGAGATTGATTTTGTCATCACGCAGAATATTTACGACCAGGGCTACCGTCCCCTGATCTGCCTCCAGAATTACCTCGAGTACGGAACCGTTCCGGAGAGCGAGCAGAGTTCAATCAACATTGTCTGCACAGAAAATCTCAGCTGATTATCCGTTTCTTGACTTTCATTTTCTTTCTCCATATAATTAATTTTGTAATTTATTTCACTATGGAGGAAACAAGAGATGAGTAAAGGTACAGTCAAATGGTTCAACCCGGAAAAGGGGTACGGGTTCATAACCGGCGACGATGGCAATGACATTTTCGTGCACTGGAGCGCAATCCAGAGCGAAGGCTTCAAATCGCTCTCGGAAGGCGAGTCCGTCACCTACGACGTCACGGAAGGCCCGAAGGGCATGCAGGCCAGCAACGTCGTAAAAGGGGCATAAACTGTTATTCAGAGAAACTCAAAACCGGCAGATTCGGGATCGTTTCGATTCCGAACCTGCCGGTTCTCTTTTTCCGCAGATTTCTCTGTACGCTCTCTGTATTTCCGGACCGGTCATCCGCCGCGGACATCCGCGCCCCGGTCAGCCCGCCTCGGAGACGGAAGACGATGCGCTCTCCGACGTGACCGTGCTTCCGGAGGAGACGGATGTGGATGTGCTGTCCTGGGATTCCGTATCCTGGCTCTGGACGCTGGTGCTCAGATCACTGAGGTAATTCTGGATATCGTCAAGGTTCAGATCGATCGTAGAGGAACTCTGATTCGCCTCCGCGTCCGCCTTCGACTGTTTGTAGACCGCAACCGAAAACCATGTAATCAGCCCGCCGAGCACGACGACGATCGCGAGAATCTCAATTCTGCGGACAATTTTTTCCCTCCGCATGATCTTCTGGCGGTTCTTTTTCATCTTTTTGTATTCGTCTACTTTTTTCTGGCTCATTGTAAAGCTCCCCTGATCCTGATTTATTTGCGCCGGCAAGCCGTGCTTGCAAAGAAACGCTAATAGACATTATAATAAATCACGCGTAAAAATTCTACGCTTTTTTCATTTTCAATTGTGATCATCCTGTGATAAACGGCCGCGGAAGGCGATTTTCCGCCGGGTCCTGCCGATTTCCGGGCGTCTGGGAGAAAAAAATGACGGCACTTGAGCTCAAACAGATCAAAAAATTTATGCACACGCTGCTTCTGACCGACGCGTTCGACGAGTTCTGCGTCGCGGAGGTTCATCTCGTGACCTTCGCGGAGTTCACGATCAGCGGGACCCTTCACCCGGAATTTTTCAGCGGAGACGAGACGGATGAAAAAGGAGAGGGGCCGGAACCGACCGCCGGAACGCTTGTCCGATGGAAACAGCTCCGCGGCAATGTGTTCTCGCTGATCCGCGGAACACACCCGCCCCTCTCCTTCCGTATCGTCTTTCTGCTCCCGCAGGACCGCACCGCCGCGCTCATCCGCCAGTGCGGATCGGCCCTGCGTGAGGAGGATGTAAAAAGTCTCTCGCTCAACTGCATGTTCCGGGACGGCTCGCTCCTTCTGACGAGCGGCTGCTCGATCACCGCCTTTACGAAGGAGCGGACCCTCGAGCGCGCATGGGACGACGCCGTCGTCTCGCTCACCCGGAAGCTCGGAATCGACTGAAGCAGTTCCCGTCAGTCGGCCAGTTTGATCATCATCTCATTTGTACGTTTCACGAAATCCGTCATCTGCTCCGGCATCAGCGGTCCGTTGGCGATCATCGCAAGATCGAACAGCTGCCGGCAGAACGGTCCGATCTTGTCCGCGTCCTCCCGGTGATCGTACACATACTGAACGACCGGGTGCTTTGCGTTCAGCACCAGCGTGATCTCCTGCATGCCGTTCAGCTCCTCCGGCTTCATGCCGTACATCTTCATCATCTCCGCCATGCGCCGTCCCTGCTCGGAAAGCGTGACCATCGCGGAGACATCCTCGTCGCGCAGCTGCTCGACCTTCACGTTCAGCTGATCATTGTCCAGCGCCTTGCGGAACACATCCTGCAGCACCTTTGACTCATCCTCGAAGGATTTTCCGTCCTCTTTCAGATCCTCGCCGACCTCCGCGTCGATTCTCTGGAAACGGACGGTCTCGTCGCTCCTCTCGACAAACGTGATGTAATTGTTGTCAATCACATGATTCAGGATCACCGCGTCCTTGCCCTGCGCGCGGAACATGTTGATGTACTGGCTCTGCAGAACCGGATCCGTCACATAGTAGATCGTCGTCTTCTCCGGCTCTTTCTCCTCAGAATCGTCCGCGTTTTTCTCTGCGGCATCCGTCTTTTCTTCCGGAGCGTCCGCGCTCTCCTCCGAAGCGTCTTTCTTCTCCTCCGCAGCGTCTTTCTTCTCTTCCGAAGCGTCCGCATCCTTCGTCTCTTCCGCCCCGGACTCCTCTTCTTTCTTGTTTTCCCGGATGCAGTCCTCGAGCGTCAGGTACTTGTCGTCCAGATTCTTGAACAGGACAAAATCCTTCATCCGCTTGTTGAATTTCTCGTCACGAATGCAGCCGTACTTGATAAACGGCGCCAGATCGTCCCAGTATTTCTCATAATTCTCACGGTCCGTCCTGCACATACCGGACAGCTTGTCCGCGACCTTCTTGGCGATGTAATCCGAGATCTTCTTCACGAATCCGTCGTTCTGAAGGGCGCTTCTCGAAACATTCAGCGGGAAGTCCGGGCAGTCGATGACGCCTTTGAGAAGCATCAGATACTCCGGAATCACTTCCTTAATGTTATCCGCTACAAATACCTGGTTGTTGTACAGCTTGATCGTCCCCTCGATCCGGTCGTACTCCGTGTTGATCCGCGGGAAATACAGAATCCCCTTCAGATTAAACGGGTAATCCATGTTCAGATGAATCCAGAACAGCGGCTCCTTGTAATCGAGGAATACGTGGCGGTAGAATTCCTTATACTCCTCATCCGTACACTCGGACGGCTGTTTCGCCCAGAGCGGATTCGTGTCGTTAACCGGAACCGGACGCTTTTTGATCTTGACCTGCTTCTTCTCGGGCTCTGTCTCGACGACCTCTTTGACGCCGTTTTCATCCTCGCGCTCCTCGGTCTTCGCGGGCACTGTGATGTGCTCGATTACCTCGTCGTCCTTCCTGAGGTCCTTCTCATCGATCGTCTCATACTCCGGCTCCGCGCCCTCCTTCTCGAGATAGATCGGGACCGGCATAAACGAGCAGTACTTTTCCAGAATTTCGCGGACCTTGTACTCATTCGCGTACTGCAGGCAGTCCTCATTCAGATGAAGCGTCACCGTCGTACCGGCTTCCGCGCGGCCTCCGTCGCCCATAGCGTAATCGGTGCTGCCGTCACACTCCCAGTGAACCGGCTTCGCCCCCTCCTGGAACGAGAGCGTATCAATATCAACCTGATCCGCGACCATAAATGCGGAATAAAAGCCGAGGCCGAAGTGGCCGATAATCTGATCCTGATCCGCCTTGTCCTTATATTTTTCCAGGAACTCCGTCGCTCCGGAGAACGCGATCTCCGTGATGTCCTTCTTTACCTCGTCCGCCGTCATGCCGACGCCGTTATCGATGAATTTCAGCGTCTTCTCCTTATCGTCCGTCACGACGTGGATCTCCGGCTTATACCCGTCCGGCAGCTGCGCCTCGCCGACCGCGTCCAGCTTTTTGCGCTTCGTGATCGCGTCCGTCGCGTTCGAAACCATCTCACGGATAAAGATGTCCTGATCCGAATACATCCACTTCTTAATAATCGGGAAAATGTTTTCACTGTTGATTGAAAGATTTCCGCGTTCCATATCCATAATCTTCTTCACTCCTTACTGCATGATTCATTCATCCAATCATTCTGCGGCCGGCTCCGCCGCATCGTTTTTTTCACTAAAAGACATCGTAATGCAGAAGTGACCGAAAGTCAAGAAAAAATCAGCACTCGTTTTATATGAGTGCTAGCAATTACGGGGTTGTCCGGAATTTCCCGCACAAATTGCGGGTTTTCTCCCCTCAGGCATTGAAAAACCGGCCCGGGTTATGTAATTATAATAGAGGTAAATAAGGGAAAGCAGAAAACGACAACAGAAAGGAGATCGGCCGTATTTTTCCGCTGCACGCGGGAGCGCGGCCGGACAGACATGAATCTTAGTGAACTGAAACCCGGAGAATCGGCGGTCATTCGCACGGTCGGCGGCACAGGCGCCCTCCGTCAGCATTTTCTCGATATGGGCGTCATCCCCGGTGCGCAGATCAAGCTGATCAAATTTGCCCCGATGGGCGACCCGATGGAATTTCAGCTGCACGGATACGAGCTCACACTCCGCGTCGACGACGCGAAGCAGATCGAAGGGGATCGGACTGACACATCCGACGCAGCATCCGACGTATCCGACGTATCCGACGCCTCCCCGGAGCTTCCTCCGAACCGGTACGAGCATCCGGGTCTCGGCGAGGGCGGCCGCTATCACACGAAGGCGGGGGAGCACCCTCTTCCCGATGATGCGATGCTGACCTTTGCGCTGGCCGGCAACCAAAACAGCGGAAAAACGACCCTGTTCAATCAGCTCACCGGCTCCAACCAGCACGTCGGCAATTTCCCCGGCGTCACGGTGGACCGCAAAACCGGTGTGATCCGCGGTTATCCGAAAACCGAAATCACCGACCTGCCGGGGATCTACTCCATGTCCCCCTACAGCGCGGAGGAGATCGTCACACGGCAGTTCATTATCAATGAAAAGCCGAAGGGCATCATCAACATCGTCGACGCGACGAACATCGAACGCAACCTTTATCTGACGATGCAGCTCATGGAACTGAACTGTCCGATGGTGCTTGCGATTAATATGATGGACGAGCTGACCGGAAACGGCGGATCGATCCGCGTCAACCAGATGGAGGATATGCTCGGAATCCCGGTTGTGCCGATCTCCGCGGCAAAGAACGAAGGAATCGACGAGCTGATCAAGCACGCCGTCCATGTGGCGCACTATCAGGAGCGCCCCGGACGCCTTGATTTCTGTGACGAAAACGATCACGGCGGCGCGGTTCACCGCTGCCTGCACGGCATCATGCACCTGATCGAAGATCACGTCCAGGCGGCAGGCATCCCGATCCGGTTCGCGGCAACCAAGCTTGTGGAGGGAGATAAAAATGTCGAGGAAGCCCTCCACCTGACTCAGAACGAAAAAGAGATGATTGAGCACATCATCGTCCAGATGGAGGAGGAGCGCGGACTTGATCGGGCGGCCGCCATCGCGGATATGCGGTTTTCCTTCATCGATAAGCTCGTTGGCCGGACGGTCGTCAAGCCGAAGGAGAGCCGGGAACACGCGCGGAGCGCGAAAATCGACCGGATTCTGACCGGTAAGTACACCGCGATCCCGGCCTTCATCGGAATCATGGCGCTCGTGTTCTTCCTGACGTTCAACGTCATCGGAGCAGCGCTGCAGAACCTGCTGTCGTACGCGATCGGATCGCTGCAGACGGCCGTCGACCACGCGTTTACCGCCTGGAACGTCAACGCCGCGGTTCACTCCCTCGTGATCGACGGAATTTTCACCGGCGTAGGAACCGTCCTGAGTTTTCTGCCGATCGTCGTCACGCTCTTTTTCTTCCTGTCGCTTCTGGAAGATACCGGCTACATGGCGAGGATCGCCTTCGTCATGGACAAACAGCTGCGGAAAATCGGTCTGTCCGGCCGAAGCATCGTCCCGATGCTGATCGGATTCGGATGCAGCGTACCGGCGGTCATGTCCAGCCGCACGCTTCCTTCTGAGCGCGACCGCAAGATGACGATCCTGATGACGCCGTTCATCAGCTGCTCGGCGAAGCTGCCGATCTACTCCTTTTTCTGTGCGGCGTTCTTCCCCGGACACGGGGCGATCGTGATGGTCGCGCTGTACTTCATCGGCATCGCGGTGGGCATCCTCGCGGCGCTGCTGTTCAAGAACACGCTGTTTAAGGGCGAGGCCGTTCCCTTCGTCATGGAGCTGCCCAACTACCGCATGCCGAGTCCGAAGAACGTCGCCCTGCTCCTCTGGGAGAAGGCGTCGGATTTCCTGCACCGCGCGTTCACGATTATCTTTATCGCGACGCTCGTCGTCTGGTTCCTTCAGACGTTTGACGTGCGGATGCAGATGGTCTCCGACTCCAGAACGAGCATCCTGGCGCTCGTCGCCGGTCTGATCGCACCGATCTTCGCTCCTCTGGGCTTCGGCGACTGGCGCATCTCCACGGCCCTGATCACCGGATTTATGGCGAAGGAAAGCGTCGTCTCCACGCTGAACGTCCTGTTCGGCGGCATGGCGAAGGTGCAGGCGGCTCTGCCGATTACGAGCGTGCTGCCGCTCCTGATCTTCTGCCTGCTCTACACGCCGTGCGTCGCGGCGATCGCGTCGATCCGACGCGAGCTCGGCCACAAGTGGGCGATCGCCGTCGTCGTCAACCAGTGCGTGATCGCGTGGATCTGCGCGTTCATCGTGCGGCTGATCTGTCTCGCCGTCCTGTAAGTGCGAAACGGCCTGTAAGTGTGAAGCGGCCTGTAAGTGTGAAGCGGCCTGTGAGGCGCCGTCACCAGGCGCCGCCTCCTCCTCCGCCTCCGCCGCCTCCGGAGAACCCGCCGCCCGCGGACCCGCCTCCGAAGAATCCGCCGCCTCCGGAATCGATCGGATGCGCGGCGGCGCTTGCGAAGGAATGACTCATCGAATGAATCATGCTCCCGTACCAGATGGGCGTAAACCAAAAGCTGCCCGCAAAATCGGATTCATACCAGTCCGGATTCTTCAGATGAATCTCCGCGAATTTTTTCGCGAACTGCGTCTCCATCCCGAGAACGTACGCGTACGGCATGATCGTGTAGAAATACTCCGGATCCTGATCTGAAAGTTCTTTCATCTTTTCGTACTCCGCGTCACGGATAAAATTCCGGAAGCCGAGAACCTTTCCGTACAGCGCGGCGCCCTCCTTCGTTCTGGCCGGCATGAAAATACCGCAGAGAAGGATCGCCGCCGCGATCACGGCAAATCCCGCCGAAACCCGTCCGATTTTCATAAAGATTCCCGCCGTCGCAAGAACATCCAGAGCGCTTCCCGCGATCAGCCGCGCGGCAGTCTTCCCTTTTCCGGAGGATCTTCTCCTGTCACAGCCGTCGTAAAGCAGCGCCGTCCCGATCACAAGAAGAAGTTCCACAAGGAACACGGAACCGATCGCGCTTCGTGGATTCAGAAGCATCGTACCGCCGTAAAGGACGCACCCGAGAAGGAAGCAGACATGCCGCATCGCCAGCGACGCGCGGCGGTAGACCCTGTGTTCCGCGAAATAATCCTGCAGCGACGATTTCGCGCCGGTCACCGCCGTATACAGTTCCTCCGGCAGGCTGTCCATCCGGACGGCAGTCTCTCCGGCCGCATTTTCCCGCGCCCCCTTAAACAGGCCCTCAAACAGAGCCGCCGCAAACGGCTTCTCGCTTCCGTCGACGGAAGAAAGCCGGATCAGCTCAAATTTCTTCTTTTTATATTCCCGGATCTTCAGATATCCCTTCGACGCGAAATAGAGAATCATCGCTCCCATGTCGCCATCATCGACCGCTCCGTCAATCACGTATCCGATCTCCGCCGGCGTCATCCGGTCCGGCGGGTAGAACTCGACCGTCTCGACGATCTTCGGATCCCGGCCGAACAGATAATACAGAAGGATTGCAATCCCTCCCATCAGGACCGCGGCAGCCGACCAGATCTGGCGATACATCGGCCACGTCGGCGCGTTCACCCAGTACCCTTCCGCCAGCGGCGCGTACACAGTCAGACCGCACCCTTTTTTGAGATTCGAAAGGCGGGCCGTGACCGTTCTGCCGTCGCTGCTGACCTGACAGGCATCCTCTTCCGGAAGCCCGCTCTCCCCGTAGGCGCCGTAATAAAACCGGTACGCGTCCGGATCAACCTCCTCCGGCATCGTCAGCTGTACGGACGCCTCCCGGATCGACGTATCCCACCCGGTCGGAAGCAGATCGAGACTGAGCGTATCTTCCGTCCCGGATGAATCCTTCCGGTAAACAAGATCATACGTGATCACGTACTCCTTTTCTCCCGTCACCAGGCTGTCCCCGCTGCCGATCCGGATCGCGCAGTTTCCGTTCTCATGAGAGATACGGTACGGCTCGCCCTCGCAGGAGAGGTTCCGGATCTTGTACTCATCGTGGTTCTCCGGCAGGTAACGTGTGATTCCGTGATGCCCGCTGACAAAATCAATGTCGATCACCTCCCGGTAATGAACCGTATGGTTCGAATCCGCAGCCGCCTCCACATCAAACCGCTTCGTGATGAAATCGTACGGGGCTGAGTCGTCATACTGCTCCCGGCCGGAAGCGTCGGACACGGATGCCTCCGCCGCTGCTGCGCCGGACGTCCCGGACGCCGTATCTGCTGCTGCGGTCCCGGCCGCCGGCGATGCGAAAACCGGACGCGCGAAAGCCGGCGATCCGGCGAGGAGCGCCGCCGCGAGCAAAACAGCCGCCAGGATTTCCATTCGTCTCTTGTAAAATCGTTTCCCTGTCACTTTTTTCTCCTGAAAAAGCCGCCGCGAATGACCGCGGCGGCCCTGCTGATCATGCGCCGAAATCCACATGGACGTTCTGGCGCTCCTCTGTGCTTTCCACCTCGAACATTGTTTTCGGTGTGAAGTGAAACATTCCGGCAACCAGATTACCCGGAAACATCTGGCAGCGATTGTTGTATTGTTTGACGACTGCATTGTAATACTTGCGTGAATTCGCGATGTCCTGCTCCATGCTCCGAAGCTCGCCCTGCAGCTCCATAAAGTTCTGATTGGCCTTCAGCTCCGGGTAATTCTCCGCCACAGCGAAGAGACTTTTCAGCGTTCCGCTCAGCACATTCTCGCTTTTCGCGCGCTCCGCGACCGAACCCGCGCTTCCTACGGCCGCCCGCGCGTCGACGACGTTCTGAAGCGTCTCCTTCTCGTGCTTCGCGTACCCCTTCACGGTTTCGACCAGATTCGGGATCAGGTCAAACCGTTTTTTCAGATACACGTCCATCGTGGCATATGCCTCCTCCACGTTGTTCCGCGCGCGGATAAACGAATTATAGGATGCGGCCAGCCAGATCAGGACGATCACAACCACTGCGATCAAAACGATCCACCCGTACATAATACTCCTCCTGATGATCTGATTTTTTCATAATACAACTAAATTCATCATACTTCAGCGTACGGTTTCTGACAAGCAAAGAAACGTTCCTGTAAAAACGAAGAAAAGTTCCGTCGAAAACTGCTTGACACACTCCCCGTCCTCTGGTAGAATTTCACTCGTTGAGACAACTCAGCAAGCTGCTATAGCACAGGTGGTAGTGCGCATCCTTGGTAAGGATGAGGTCACCAGTTCGAGTCTGGTTAGCAGCTTTTTTTGATGCAGTTTTTATCATTTTCCCGCGATGTTCCGGATCACGCTGCCGATCAGTTCCGCGAACCGGGCGGAAGCTGCTTCCGCGCCAAGCTGCACCTCCTCGTGGGAGAGCGGTTTGCCGGAAAGACCGCTGGCAAGGTTCGTGATGCAGGAAACCCCGAGAATCCGGAAGCCGCAGTGACGGGCCGCAACCGCTTCACAGGCCGTGCTCATGCCGACCGCATCGGCGCCGAGCGCCCTGCACATCCGCACCTCCGCCGGCGTCTCGTAATTCGGACCGGTGAGCTGGATGTAGACGCCCTCCCGCAGCGGAATTTCTTTCTCCTTTGCCGTTCTTCTTAAAATTTCCATGTATGTTTTGTCATAGACGGAGGACATATCCGGAAAACGGACGCCGAGGCTGTCCGGATTCGGTCCGATCAGAGGCGACGGCACGAAGGACGCGATCTGATCCGTGATCATCATCAGACTGCCCGGTTCGAAGTCCGTGTTCAGACCGCCCGCTGCGTTGGTCAGAATGAGGCGCTCCGCTCCCATCCTGCGCATCAGCCGGATCGGCAGGACCACATCCTCCATCGAATAGCCCTCATAATAATGAACGCGCCCCTGCATCGCGACGACCCGGATCTCTCCGACTCTTCCGAATACGAAGCGGCCCCTGTGCCCCTCCACGGTCGATGTCGGGAAGGAGCCGATCCCGCCGAACGGAATCACAGCGTCCGTCTCCATGTGATCCTCCGCAAACGATCCGAGACCGGAACCCAGCACCAGCGCGACCTCCGGCGTGCAGGGAATCCGCCCGCGGATTTCTTCGAAGCACCGGTTCAGCCTGTTCTCTGTTTCTGTCATCTGTCATCCTCCCTATGATGATCCGGCCCGCCGGCCATGCGGTCCCGCGCCATGACAATCGCGTCCTCGTCCGGCAGACGGTAATAATTTTTCCGGGTCCCGACGCAGACAAAGCCCGCCTCCGAATAGAGGCGGATCGCATGGGCGTTGCTCTGCCTCACCTCCAGAAACATCCGGGCGACGCCTCGCGCGTCGATTCTGGAAAGAAGCTCGCCAAGAAGCATCGTTCCGATTCCCCTGTGCATCCGGTCCGGCCGCACCGAGACATTCGTGATATCGCCCTCGTAGTCCGTCAGAATCGCGCCGATGTAGCCGACGACCCCGCCGTCCCCGGATGCCGCAAGAAAAATCGCGTTTTTGTCCGCCAGATATCCCGCGAAATCAATCAGCCGCCACGGGGTGGAAAAGTTCGTCCGCTCGATCCGCTCAACCTCATAAAGATCCTCACGGCGCATCGGCCGGATTTCAATGTGTTCCATTATTACTTCCCGTCTTTCTTCCCGGTGGCGAGTTTTTCGGCGTACTCGCGCTCCGCCTGGGACAGCCGCAGGTAATCCGGCGTATGCTCCGCGGCGGTCTGGATTTTTCCCTCTCGGTAGTACAGTTCGCCCAGCGCGCCGACGGCCGCCGCTCTCTGGCGGTTTACATGCGGCGGAGCGATCCGGTACGGAACGGTGAGCAGCTCTTTGAGACGGTCCAGATAGACCGGGACGCCGTCGCCGAGCAGCGTGACCGGTTTTCCTTCCGCGTTGATCCGATCTGCGATTTTCCCGATTTCCATCGGGGTCTGGGCCAGATCCGTCACCATCTCGCTGCCCTCGAAATGATAGAGCCCGGTGTAGACCTGCTGGCGGCGCGCGTCCATCATCGGACAGATCAGTCCCTCCGCGCCGTAGAGGTTGTACGCCAGAGCGTCAACTGTCGGGACGCTCACAATGGGCTTGTCCAGCGCCAGACCGAGCCCCTTCGCCGTCGCGGAGCCGATCCGGAGGCCGGTGAAGGATCCGGGGCCGCCTGCGACCGCGATCGCGTCAATTTCCGAAAGATCCAGACCGACCATCGTCACCAGATCATCCAGCATCGGCAGAAGCGTCTGTGAATGTGTCTTTTTATGATTGACCGTATATTCTCCGGTCAGAATTCCGTCCGTGACGATCGCGACGGACGCGACCATCCCGGAGCTGTCGATTGCGAGTAATTTCATTCCTGTTCAGCGCGGCATCCGCCCCGTAAGGGCGGTGCGCCTGCCCCCTTTCTTTTATTCATCAACCGTGATTTTCCGGTAGTTCGTTCCCTTATCCGGGTCCCTGGCGATCCGGATGCGCACCGCGTCGTCGGGGATCAGATCCGCGATCTGATCCGCCCACTCGACGAGACAGACGCCGTCGCCGTAGAAAAACTCCTCGTACCCGATTTCTTCCATCTCCTCCGGATCGGCGATCCGGTACACGTCAAAATGGTGCATCGTGAGCCGTCCGCCTTCATAGGACTGCAGAATGGTAAAGGTCGGACTGTTCACGATCTCCCGGATGCCGAGTCCCTCCGCGAAGCCCTTCGCAAATACGGTTTTCCCGGCTCCGAGATCGCCGTCGAGCGTATAGATCTGCCCCGCCCTGGCGTTCTCACTCATTTCCCTCGCGAGCGCGCGCGTCTCGTCCGGACTGTATGATTCCACTGTTTTCTTCATTTTCTCTCCAAATCTTCCCCTTTTACGTTCCGCGGACGGCCGGGACGTTGTGCCCGGCCGGAAAATTGCGTATAATACGTAGCAGATTCAATCTCAACCCACAGCAAAGGAGATCTGATTATGACAAATCCGATTGTAACGATCACGATGGAAGACGGCAGCGTCATGCGGGCTGAACTGTACCCGGAAACCGCGCCCAACACGGTCCGGAACTTCATCAGCCTCGTCCGTCACAATTTTTACGACGGTCTGACGTTTCACCGCATTATCCCGGGATTCATGATCCAGGGCGGCGATCCGGACGGCACCGGAGCGGGCGGCCCGGGCTACGCGATCCGCGGCGAATTTAAGGCCAACGGCTTCGACAATCCGCTGCTTCACACGGCGGGTGTTCTCTCGATGGCGCGCACAATGATGCCGGACAGCGCAGGAAGCCAGTTCTTCATCATGCACAAGGACGCGCCGCACCTCGACGGCCAGTACGCCGCCTTCGGCAAAATCATCGAGGGCATGGACGTCGTCGATGCGATCGCCCTGACGGAGACGGACTATATGGACCGCCCGGTGAAGCCGGTCGTCATCAAATCCATGACCGTCGATACTATGGGCGTCGATTATCCGGAACCGGAGACCGTCTGATCTTCCCGGTCAAAAAGGACTTCTCCGTCCTCCTCCGAGTACCATACGCGGCACTCTGTCCCGGGTGCCGCGCGGCCCGCGGTGGCCTCGGTGATCTTTTTTGCGACGACGCCCTCCATGCCGGCCGGGATAATGATCCGGTACGCGACATCCGCCCCGTACGACGTGTCCAGCACCGGTATCCGTTCCTCCGCGAACAGATAGGTGAGACGGCCGGAATCGGTGTAAGACGCCCGCACCGCTGCGAGCGTTCCCGGCTTCTTTTCGATCACTTCGGATGATTCCACCGCTCCCTTCGCGGCTGCCGTATAACACCGCAGAAGCCCGCCCGTCCCCAGCAGCGTCCCGCCGAAATACCGCGTGACCACAAGGACGCAGCTGCACAGCTTCGCGCCCTTCAGAACCTCGAGAATCGGGTGGCCCGCCGTTCCCTGGGGCTCCCCGTCGTCCGAAGACCGGACGAGCGCCCCGTCTTTTCCGATAATATAAGCGAAACAGTGATGCTTCGCGTCATAGTACTTCTTCCGGACCGTTTCAAGAAACGTCAGCGCCTCTTCTTCATTTTCCGCGTGGGCGCACTCTCCGATAAACCGCGATTTCTTCTCGGTCACCACGAAGCTGCCCCCGTTTCTGACTGTCCTGTACGAAGCTCCTTCCATCCTCTTCTCCCTCTGCGCACATAGTTCAAGAGCAGTGTACCATATTCCGCTTTATTTTGCTAATCGGTTCTGCTATAATCACTCTGTATCATTATGTTTACACAATCTTCAGAGGTATGGTATATGAACTTTGGACCATCCGGAGTATTAAACGAACGGGACCGGCTGAATTCAACCGGCGCCATGGCCGGAAACAAAGCCGGCGTGATCGCGCTGCGTGTCTTCCTGATCGCGCTGATCGCGTTCGCAACCGCGGGCATCTGCCTGGTTTCTGGCGCCTACCACGGCGTCATCGACGGCGCGCCCGAAATCTCCGACGTCAACATTATGCCGGCCGGCTACGCTACGTTCGTGTACGATTCGGACAGCCAGCAGATTCAGAAGCTGAGCTCCGCGTCCGGCAACCGCGTCTCCGTCTCGATCTCGGAAATTCCCGCGAACATGCAGCACGCCATCGTGGCAATCGAGGATTCCCGTTTTTATCAGCACAACGGCATCGACCCGCGGGGCATGGTCCGCGCGGCGGCCGTGGCGATCCGGAGCGGATTCAGCCGGACCGAGGGCGCGAGTACGATCACGCAGCAGCTCCTGAAAAACAACGTCTTCACCGACTTCACAAAGGAGACCCGGACCGAGCGGATCAAGCGGAAGCTTCAGGAACAGTATCTCGCGGTCGAGCTGGAGAAATCCCTGACGGAGAGCGGGCAGGACGCGAAGGCCGTCATCCTGGAGAATTATCTGAACACGGTCAACTTCGGCGCCGGATCCTACGGCGTGCAGACCGCGGCGAGAACGTATTTTAACAAAGACTGCAAGGATCTCACGCTCTCCGAGTGCGCGGTGCTGGCAGCGATCCCGCAGAACCCGAGCAAGTACAACCCGAAGACCCACCCGGATGAGAATTCCGGCCGCGCCCATACGGTCCTGAAATACATGCTCGAGCAGAATTACATCACGAAGGACGAGTATGATGAGGCGGTCGCGGACGACGTTTACTCGCGCATCGCGGCAAATTCCGATTCGTCCTCCTCAGCCGACGTCTACTCCTACTTTGTCGACGAGCTGATCAGTCAGGTGAAATCCGACCTGATGACCCAGAAAGGTTATACAGCGGTTCAGGCAAACAACGCGATCTACAGCGGCGGCCTGAAAATTTACTCGACACAGGACAGCGAAATTCAGGCGATTATGGACGATGAGTTCACCAACGACGCGAATTTCCCGTCGCGCAACACCATCGCCCTCGACTGGGCGCTGACGGTCCGCCACGCCAACGGCGAGGAGCAGAACTACAGCCGGGAAATGCTGCAGCTCTTCTTCCGGAACAGCGATCCCTCCTTCGATCTTCTCTTTGACACACAGGAGGAGGCGCAGATGGCGGTCGACTCCTACAAGGCGTCCATACTAACGGACGGCGACGAAATCGTCGCGGAGCGGACGAGCTTCATCCCGCAGCCTCAGGCGGCCATGACCGTTATGGACCAGAGCACCGGCCAGGTCAAGGGAATCGTGGGAGGCCGCGGCCAGAAGACGGCGTCTCTGACGATGAACCGGGCGACCGATACCTACCGTCAGCCCGGATCCACCTTCAAAATTCTGTCCACGTACGGGCCCGCGCTGAACGATAACAACATCACACTGGCGACGACCGTCGATGATGAGCCGTACAATTACACAAACGGCCGCCCGGTCAAGAACGCGGACAATCAGTATCACGGAACCGTCACGATCCGCAAGGCGATTCAGAACTCGTACAACATCGTGGCGGTCAAGGTTCTGACCGAGATCACGCCCCAGAAGGGTTTTGATTATCTGGAACGGCTCGGATTCAAGAAGCTGATCAACAGCACCGACTGGGATGTCATCCAGCCGCTGGCACTGGGAGGCATCACGAACGGTGTCAGCAACCTGGAGCTTACGGCGGCATATGCGGCGATCGCCAACGGCGGCGTCTACACCGAGCCGACCTTCTACACGAAGGTTGAGGATCACGACGGGAACGTGCTGCTGGAGAACACGCCGGTCACGACACAGGTATTCAAGGAAAGCACCGCCTATCTCCTGACCAGCGCGATGGAAGACGTCGTTTCCGGCGGAACCGGGCGCAACTTCGGGTTCAGCGGAATGCACATCGCCGGCAAGACCGGTACGACCAGTACGTACCGCGACCTCGTATTTGCCGGATACACACCGTATTACACCGCCGCGATCTGGGCCGGCTGCGATGTCACGACGGAGCTTCCGTCCGACTACCGCCAGTTCCATCAGCAGCTCTGGCACAATGTGATGCAGAGAATCCATGAAAACCTGCCCGACAAGGACTTCACGATGCCGGACACGGTCGAAAAGGTTAAGATCTGTTCCTCTTCCGGCCTGCTGGCGGGCTCCGGCTGTCCGACAACGACCGAATACTTTGCGAAGGGCACGGCGCCGACGAAGAAATGCACGCAGCACAGCTACGTGTCTGAAGGGAGCTCCGGGTCAACCAGCAAAACGCCCGCATCCGGCACGACGCCGACGGTGACTCCTTCCGCCGGTGCGTCTGCCGGAGGAGGGGAAGAAAATACCGGCGGAGACACCACCGGCGGAGAGAATGCCGGCGGGACGAACACCGGCGGAGGCACCGCTGGCGGAGAAGGAACCGCCGGCGGAACGACAGCCGAAGAAGGAGGAGAAAACGCCCAGCCAGGCGGCTGACGAACAAAGGCCCGCCGGACATCACGTCCGGCGGGCCTTTGTTCGTCCGTTTTAATTTTTATGCTTTTTTGCCAGGTTTTCCTGCACCCTCCGGTACAGCTCCTGTGCTGCGTTGTATCCCATCTTCTTCTGTCTGCGGTTGATCGCGGCCGTCTCCACGATAACGGCCAGATTCCGTCCGGGGCGGATCGGAAGCGAGTGGCTGACGATCTTGTTCCCGAGAATCTCCGTGTACTCCTCGCCCATGCCCAGGCGGTCGTAAACCTTGTCCTTATCATACTCTTCAAGCTTGATGATCAGATCGATCGATTTCGTGTTCTCGACGCTCTGGATTCCGTACAGCGTCTTTACATCGATGATGCCGATTCCGCGCAGCTCGATGAAATGGCGGGTGATATCCGGCGCGGATCCCACGAGGGTGATGTCACTGACACGCCGGATCTCGACGACATCATCGCTGACGAGACGATGTCCTCTCTTGACGAGCTCCAGCGCCGCCTCGCTCTTGCCGATTCCGCTCTCACCCATGATCAGAACGCCCTCGCCGAATACGTCCACAAGCACGCCGTGAATCGAGACCATCGGAGCGAGCTGGACATTCAGCCATCTCGTGATCTCCGCGGAAAACGGAGAGGTTTCCCGGTCCGTCGCAAACACCGGAACCTGGTACTTCCGCGCGAGCGAGAGAAGATCATCGTCCGGAATCTGCTGCGTCGTAAATACGATGCACGGCACGCCGCGCGAGATGAAATCCTCGAACTGACGGATCCGCTTCTGACGCGGCAGCTGCTGCAGATAGGTAAATTCGACGTATCCGACGATCTGAAGCCTCTGGTTCATGAAATGCTCAAAATATCCGGTCAGCTGCAGGGCCGGCCGGTTGATCTCCGGAACCGTAATTGCCTTGCCTTCCAGTTCAATGTCCGGCGTGAGATTCTTCAGTTTCATCTCCTCCAGCATCTTGATCAGCGGGACTGTGTTGCCTTTCATGCTCCTCCTCCTTATCCTCATTCTTATGGAAAAACCGCCAGATACTCTCCGCCGCCCTCTCATTCATCGACGGCAGCGCCTTCAGTGTTTCTACATCCGCGCTCCGGATCTCATCCAGATTCTCAAAATGGCTGATGAGTGCGCGCTTTCTCGCTTCTCCGACATCCGGTATGTCATCAAGAATCGAATGGACCTGCTCTTTGCTCCGAAGCGACTTGTGATACCCGATCGCGAACCGGTGCGCTTCATCCTGAATCCGCGTGATCAGATGGAATCCCTCCGAATGCGTATCGATCGGGACCTCTTCGTTGTTGTAATAAAGTCCGCGCGTCCTGTGACGGTCGTCCTTCACCATGCCGCACACCGGGATCCCGAGACCCAGATCGTCGAGCACCTCCAGCGCGACGCCGACCTGTCCCTTTCCGCCATCCATCATAATCAGGTCCGGCAGACGGTCAAATCCGTTCTCCCGCCGGACGCCGCGCTCGAAGCGCCGCGTCAGGACCTCCGCCAGGCTCGCGTAATCGTTCGGGCCCTCGACCGATTTGATCCGGAACTTCCGGTAATCCGACTTCTTCGGCTGCCCTTTTTCGAAGACGACCATAGAACCGACCGACTGAAACCCGCTGATATTGGAGATATCGTAAGCCTCGATCCGCTCCGGAGGCTCCATTTTGAGCCACTGCCCGATCTCCCGGACCGCTCCGATCGTCCGGCCGGCTTCCCGCCGGATCCTCTCGCGGTCCTGCCGCAGCAGAATGTCCGCGTTCCGCTTCGCCAGATCGACGAGCTTTTCTTTCGTTCCCTTCTGCGGAACCCGGATATACACGCGCTTTCCGCGCTTCTCCGTAAGCCAGGCTTCAATGACATCCGCCTCCTGGATTTCCTCCGAGAGCATCAGCTCCTTCGGGATGAACGGCGTGCCGGAGTAATACTGTTTCAGAAAGCTCTGCAGCACGTCTCCGTCCGATTCGTCCTCCGCCGCCTTTACGTAAAAATGATCGCGTCCGATCAGCCTGCCGCCGCGGATAAAAAAGATCTGCGCGATCGCGTCGCCTGCGTCCCTCGCCAGTGCAATCACATCCTGATCATCGCCTCCGCTGTTCGTGATCTTCTGCCGTTCGCTTACCTTCCTGACGCTCGAAAGCAGATCCCGGTAGGAGGCGGCGCGCTCGAAGTTCAGTCCGTCGGCCGCCTCCTGCATTTTGCGGGTCAGCTCCCGGATCTCATCGTCGGTCTTCCCGTTCAGAAAATCGATCGCTTTTTCCAGCTGCTCCCGGTACTGCTCCTCCGAGACCCATCCCTGGCACGGCGCCTCGCACTGATGAATGTGATAATACAGACACGGGCGGTCTTTTCCGATGTCCCGCGGGAGATTCCGGCTGCAGGACCGCAGATGGTAAAGCCGGCGGATCAGATCGATCGTCTCGCGCACCGCGCCGGCGTTCGGATACGGGCCGAAATAACGGGCACGGTCCTTCCGCATGTGATGTGCGAAAAGGATCCGCGGGTACGCGTCGTCAACCGTGATCTTGATGAACGGATACGCCTTGTCGTCCATCAGCATCGTATTGTACTTCGGACGATATTCCTTGATCAGATTGCACTCGAGCACCAGCGCCTCGACCTCTGAATCCGTCACGATGTACTCGAAATGATCCACCTTCGGAAGCATGCTGTAGATCTTCAGCCGTTTCTTCCGGCTGTTCTGAAAATACTGGCGCACGCGGTTCCGAAGCACGACCGCCTTCCCGACATACATGACGGTTCCGTCCGCGTCGTACATCAGATAGACCCCCGGCTTCGCCGGGAGCTTTTTCAGTTCTTCCTCAATATCAAATGGCATCGTTCTTCCCGGTGTTTTCGCCTTTTACGGTACAGGCATCGCCTTCTGCGGCACTGCCGTCATCCTCTGCGGCACATTCACCGCCCTCTCTGGCACGGGCATCCTGCACCTGGTGCAGCAGCTGCATAAACTCTTTTCCGGTGATGGTTTCCTCCTGAATCAGGTATCCCGCGATCGCATCCAGCGCGTCGCGGTTCGCGGTCAGGATTTCCTTCGCGCGGCCGTACGCCTTCCTGAGCATCTCCATCACCTCGTGGTCCACCTCGGTCGCCGTGGCGTCGCCGCACTCGGATACGACGCGGCCAGTGAGATACCGGTCCTCCGTCCGCTCCAGCCCGATCAGGCCGAAACGCTCCGACATCCCGTACTGCGTGACCATCGCGCGGCAGATTGAGGTGGCCCGCTCGATGTCATTTGACGCGCCGGTCGTCACGGTGTCAAACACGATCTCCTCCGCCGCCCGTCCGGCGAGAAGGCCGACCACCATCGTTTCCAGCTCTTTTTTCGTATTCAGATACTTTTCTTCCTCCGGCATCTGCATCACATATCCCAGCGCACCCATCGTGCGCGGAATGATCGTGATCTTCTGAACCGGTTCGGAATCCTTCTCGAGGGCGGAAACGAGAGCGTGCCCCACCTCGTGGTACGACACGATCTTTCTCTCCTTCTCGCTCAGGATCTTGTTTTTCTTCTCTTTTCCGACGAGGACGACCTCGACCGCTTCCATGAGATCGCTCTGGGAAACCGCCGCGCGGCCGCGCCGCACGGCAAGAATCGCCGCCTCGTTGATCATGTTCGCAAGATCCGATCCGACCGCCCCGGAGGTAGCCAGCGCCACGTCGTTGAAATCCACGGTATCATCCAGCAGCACATCCTTCGCGTGCACCTTCAGAATCTCGACACGTCCCTTCAGATCCGGAGTGTCGACGATGATGCGCCGGTCAAAGCGGCCCGGGCGCAGCAGCGCCGGATCGAGAACCTCCGGGCGGTTCGTGGCCGCCAGGATCAGAAGACCGCTCGCGCTGTCGAAGCCGTCCATCTCCGCGAGCAGCTGGTTCAGCGTCTGCTCCCGCTCATCGTTGCCGCCGTTCCCGGCAGAATCGCGGACCTTGCCGATGGCGTCGATCTCATCGATAAAAATGATGCACGGAGCGTTCCGCTTCGCCTCATCAAACAGATCCCGCACGCGCGACGCGCCGACGCCCACGAAAAGCTCGACGAACTCCGATCCGGAGAGAGAAAAAAACGGGACGCCCGCTTCTCCCGCCACCGCTTTCGCCAGCAGCGTCTTCCCCGTTCCCGGAGGGCCCACCAGAAGCGCTCCCTTTGGAAGAACGGCGCCGATCTTTTTGAACTGTTCCGGGCTGTGAAGAAATTCCACGACCTCCTGGAGCGATTCCTTCGCCTCGTCCTCCCCTGCCACGTCCGCGAATGTGACGCCCGTCTCCTTCTGGACATACGCTTTCGCGCGGCTTTTTCCGACGCCGAAAATTCCTCCCCGGCCCCGCATCAGATAGAGGAAGACGCCGATCAGAACCGCCATCGGAAGAACGACAGAAATCAGCATCGAGAGGAGATCCTCGCCGATGCCGGGTGTCTTTTTCGAATATTTGACCGCATGTCCCTGCAGAAGTTCCTTCAGAGAATTTTCATCGCCGACGAGGATGACGGTGTACGTCTTCTTTTCCCCTCCGTCCTCCTTCGCGGTGACCGTCATCTTCGAGCCGCGCAGCTCGATTTCAGTCACCTGATCGTCTGCGACCATCTGTGTGAACCGGCTGTAGGGGATTTCCTCCGAAGCGCTGTCACCGCGGCTGAGCAGCCCGTAAGCCAGCACCGCTGCCAGCGCGCAGATCAGGACAATGATCAGGATCTTTCTGTTTTTCTGTTTCGGTCCGTTGCCGTCGTTCTTCTCCGGCTCATTCTGTTCGTTTGCCATAAATCAGTTCCGTTCGTACCGGCCTTACTTTCTCTGCGACACCATCTCCATAAAGTCATCACCGACGCCCGGAAGCGCCTCGCAGACCATCGCGGTAGCCGCCTCCGTGAAAAGCCTCAGGTCATCCCGGATCCCTGCCTCATCCGGTATGTCATAGGCCGTGCTGTAAATATCGCGGGCGATCTTCATCGTAAGAGAATCGTCGCTGATTCTTCCGATTCCGAGGATCACCGCTCCGTAGGTCCGGTCCTTCTTGCACAGATCGATGTAAACAAGCGCCATGTTGCAGAACTCCTGGTAGAGAATCCGGTTCCCCGCCTCGCCGTACTGTCCGGCCAGTTCAAACTTCCAGTCATCCATGACACTCCGGATATCTCTGGCGGTCCGCTTCCTGTTGCGCGTGTTTCCCGCGATCATCTTCAGCGTCATCCAGCCCCGGATAAAATAATCAACCTTCCGGCCGCGTCCGAGAGATTTGCCGTAACGCGCCTCCAGCAGCTTCTTCCGAAGCTCGTTTTCCGGCGACATTCCCTCCACCGCGATGGCTTCATCCAGCAGCTTCTGTCTTTTATCCGCCTGCAGCTCGTGATAATACTCGGTCTCCCAGGGTTTTTCCATCATCCTATACCTCCCGTATACCTCCCGGCCGGCGGCGCCGGCTGCCCAGTTTATGTCCCGTGACAATTAAATCCAGCAGAAGCACGGGATGCACCCCGTGCCGGCGCTGCAGAGCGAACAGCAGAGCAGCGCCCCGCAGATCGACGAACACGTCCTCGCCGTCGTATTTCCTTCTCCGCAGTCCTCAAAGCCATAGCCTCTGCCCACGTCCTGATACCAGCCGCCCATTCCGGACAGCTGCGAATAAAGCTGACGGAACCGCTCGTTGTCCGGCTCCATCCGGCACGCCGTCTCCGCGTCGCTGCGGGCGGCGACATTGTTTCCGAGCCCCGCGTTCGCGACCGCGTGCAGGAAATACCAGTTCCCGTTTCGGTTCTGAATCTGATTCAGAACATTCATCGCTTCCTGAAAATGCTGGCTGTTGATGAAATTCACCGCGGCCTGCATTTCCGGATCATCCATGCCGGATGTATATCCCCCGTAGCCGCCGTAGGATCCGCCGGCGGATGTGCCGCGCTCGCGCTCCTTCACGATCTGGTCGTAGGCCTCCTGGACCTGCTTGAACTTCTCCTCCGCCTCTGCCTTGTGCGGATTGTTGATGTTGGCGTCCGGGTGATACTTCCGGCTCAGCTTTCTGTATGCTTTTTTTATCTCATCCATATCGGCGTCCCGCGGGACGCCGAGCACTTCATAGGGATCCTGTATCATAATTGATCTGCCTCCGGATCGTAATCCTTTCCGGCGCCGCAGCGCTTCTTTTCCGGTCTGCGTACCCAGATTCCAGAATATAATATATTGCGTAAAATGTCCAGATACTGAACGACCGGCAATCGCTCAAAGGCCCGCGTCGCGGATCCGGCCATCATGCGGAGAATTTCCTGCGCCTTTTCTTCGAAATCATCATCGTCCGCCATCGGGAGGAACGGGTTGTAATTTCCGCTCTTCCGGTCCTCCCGGACATCCTCGAAGGCGTCCCGGAGATAAATGTATTTTCCCATATAAAATCCGACCTCGCCCAGATCCTTCGACCAGTGATCCTTCCGGAAGGTAAAAATTTCCCTCATCAGGGTTCCGGTCAGCCCGGATGCGAGATCAAGATCCGCGGCGCCGCTCTCCTCCGTCCTGTGCAGCTCCTTCAGATAAACACGGATCGCGTGTATTTTTTCCGGATACCGATCCGCCGTCCTGCGATACGCGCCGCGCAGCGCACGCGCCGCCGCCAGACTCTTCACCTTTTTTTCGTCGATCCAATCGTCCATCAGGTTGTGATAGGCGAGAAGAACGTTCATGTCCGCCGCATACGCGGTGTACCCGTTCCGATAGCACATCCGCTTCGCGCCGCCGTGAACGCCGCAGCGGTGCACCTCCCGGTCCGGCTTTTCTTCATAGAGGGCGGTCAGCAGAATCGCCAGGAACGTCATATCGTACGTCAGCGTCATGCGGGAAAACTGACCGCAGGAACTCTTCAGATCCTGACAGACGCCGCAGTAAAAATGATTGTACGTCTCCAGATCCTTTACCTTCAGCTCTTCCCGGTTGATTGTAATATATCCGAACATTCAGCCACCTTTTCAGTCAGCCGTCCCTCAGGTTCTGCGCACAAATGTCGTTCCGCATTTCGGACAGCGGATCTCAATATTTCCCTTTCCCTTCGGCACGCGGACCGTCTGTCCGCAGCCGGGGCACTTGAAATACCGGTGCTCCCGGTCCGAGGCATGTCCGAATCCTCTCCGGAACACATTGAGAAACTGGTCCGTCACGTCAAGATACCGGCGGTTTTCCTCCGACCGCGCCTCGAGATTTCTGGACATCATCCGGAAATAGGAATATACGATCAGACCCAGACTGATCCACGACAGGATCGGGAGCCGGGTCAGACTGGAAAGAAGTACCAGCACAAGCGCTGTGCCCAGAAGAAACAGATTCAGCTGGTCGACGCCGTTCCGTCCCTCAAAAAAATCTCTGAAATGTCTCATAATCACTCTCCTGTTTTGTCAATAATTACAAAAGTTTAATATGAAACATATCGTACAACCATTGTCTGATGAATGCAATTGAGGGAATCTGAAATTTTCGTGAACTCCCCGCCGTTCAGGCTTTCCGCATCTCCATCATACGGTCGAGAAGACAGTTCGCGGCTTCCCATTTGCTCATCAGCGGCAGATGCGTCTCAGAATTCTCCGAGATCAGCGTGATCCGGTTCGTCTCCGTTCCGAATCCCGCTCCCTCGTCGCGCACGTTGTTCGCCGCGATCAGATCGACGTGCTTCTTCTCCAGCTTTCTTCTGGAATTTTCAATCAGATCCCGCGTCTCCATGGAAAATCCGCAGATAATCTGTCCCTTCCGCCGATGCCCGCCCAGGTACGCGAGGATGTCATCCGTCCGCTCAAGAGCGATCGAGAGATTCTCATCCTTTTTCTTGATCTTGTCCGATGCGGCTTCCACCGGCCGGTAATCCGCGACGGCCGCGGCCTTCACGATCAGATCCTGTTCCCCGCTCACCGCCGTCACCGCCTCAAACATATCGCGCGCCGTCACAACGTCCACAATCCGGACGCCGACCGGCCGGTCGATCGAGACCGGGCCCGACACGAGCGTCACGTCCGCTCCTCTGGACGCGGCGGCGGAAGCGACCGCGTAGCCCATTCTTCCGGTTGAATGATTTGTGATGCACCGGACCGGATCGATCGCCTCGCACGTCGGTCCCGCCGTCACAAGCACCTTCAGTCCGGTCATATCCTTCTCATGAGAAAGCTCCCGGATGACCCACGAGAGAATCACCTGCGGATCCGGCAGCTTGCCCTTCCCCGTCGCGCCGCAGGCGAGATGCCCCGAATCCGGCTCGATCAGCTTCCAGCCGTAGCGGCGGAGCGCTGCGAGATTGTCCTGCGTCACCGGATTTTCATACATGCGCGTGTTCATCGCCGGCGCCGCCATCTTTATGCAGTCGCAGGCGAGCACCGTCGTCGTAAGCATATCATCCGCGATTCCGTGCGCCAGCTTCGCGAGCACATTGGCCGTCGCCGGCGCGATCAGCACAAGATCCGACGATTCGGCGAGGGCGATGTGCCCCACGTGGAATTCATGGTTCCGATCAAACGTGTCCGTCACCGTCCGTCTGCCCGTCAGGCTGTCAAACACCCTCGGGGAAATAAATTCCGTCGCGTTCTTCGTCATGACGACATTCACATCCGCGTGCTGCTTCACAAGCTTCGAGCAGAGATCCGCCGCCTTGTACGCCGCGATCCCGCCGGTGACACCGAGTAATACTGTTTTTCCCTCTAACATAATCTTAACCTCTGATCCGCAGAATCATCCGCAATCCATTCAAAATTTCTTCTGCTATTTTAGCATGGAATCCGCATTTTATCATCCCTTCCGCGGACGAACGCAGGCAGATGTGACTCCCGGCGCAATTGCGCGGCCGCACGCGGTGTGTTATTCTGGTAAAAGAAAATTCTGCTGACGAAATTCACACAGGAACAAACGGTTTTAGAATGAAGAAGATTCTTGCGGTTGATATCGGAAATTCGAATATCGTCATCGGCTGTTTTTCCGGAGAGACTCTGCTGTTCACGTTTCGTCTCCCGACCATGTACGCGGAAGACGGCCGGGCGCTCTGCTCCGAAATCGAGTCGACGCTCTCCGGACGGCTGACCGGACCGGGCGAACTGACCGGATCCATCATCTCGTCCGTCGTGCCGAAAGCGACGCGGACCATGCGTCAGGTTCTCGAGCAGCTCACCGGAAAGATGCCGCTGGTCGCCGGAGTCAGTCTGGAAACCGGCATCAATCTGGATCACTACGACAAAAAGACGCTCGGCATCGACCGCCTCATTGACACCGTCGCCGCGAAACGGCTCTACGGCGCGCCTTCGGCCGTCTTCGATCTGGGAACCGCCACGACGCTGTCCATCATTGACCGGAACGGGGCGTTCCGGGGCGGAATGATCGCGCCTGGCGTTCAGCTCTCCCTTCTGGCGCTTCACGAGCACACGGCGAAGCTGCCGCTGCTAAAAGCGGGACCCAGCTGCCAGCTGATCGGCAGCGACACCCCCGGATGCATGCGCACCGGTTCGGTCATCAGCACCGCCTGCGTGATCGACGGGATGGCTGAGCGGATCGCCGACGAGCTGCGCACTCCGTCCATACCGATCGTTCTGACCGGCGGGCTCGGAAAAATCGTAGCGCCCTGGTGCCGCACAAAAATTCACTTTGAGCCGAACCTGCTTCTGATCGGACTGCAAATCCTCTACGATATGAATGTGAGAAAGGAAGGCCCCAGGGAATGAAAAGACCGGAAAAACGCCGGGTGTTCGCTATGATCGGCATCGCGGTTCTCGTCGGCATGTATGTGATGACCATGATATTCGCGCTGATGAAAAGTCCGGAGGCGAAGGCGCTCCTGATGGCTTCCATCTACTGCACCATCGCCGTTCCGGTGATCCTCTACGGCATCATCCTCATCACGCGCAACGCGCGGAACCGGAAAGAGCCGGGGGAGGAACCGGCGGACGATCCGGAAGACGGCGAAAAGAAAGACGCCTGACACGCCTGACTCCGCGATGAATTTCATCACGACGCTTTAATAAGGAAGCGCCTTTCCCAGTGACATATAGGTAAACGTACCCGCGCAGAGAACGCGCCCGGTCTGATCGGTCACCTTTGTCTCAAGGACTGTGACGCGTTTTCCGTGCTTAATCACCTGCGCCGTCGCAAACAGCTCCCTGCAGTCGTCCAGTCCGGCCCGGAGAAAATGAAACGAGCTGTCAAGGGTCGTCACCTGCATCCCGTACGAACTGGCCGCAGCGCCGCAGACGACGTCAGCCAGAGTGAACAGACATCCCCCGTGCACGGATCCGATCGGATTTTTCACATCCTTCGAGATCGCCATCGACGCCTTCGCAAACCCGCGCCGCATCTCAACAACCGTAATTCCCAGCATCCTCGCGAATCGGTTGTCCTGATTTCTCTCGCGCATCACCTTTTCCAGATTCAGACCGTCCTCTTCTCTGTCCCTTTTTTCTTTCTTCTCTTTTTCACACATTCCTCTTGCACCTCACAGGACACCCGGGCGACACAAAATCACAGGAAAAAACAGGGCGCGCGAACCCTTCGCCGCGGTCCGCCGCCCCGTCCTCTGACCCGGAATTATTTTGCCGGATTCGGATTTTCCTTAATCATCACCTCGCCGTTCGATTTTCCGACGATGATGCGTTTGCAGAAGTTCAGGAACAGTCCGTGCTCCAGAACGCCCACGATGCCGCTGACCTTCTCTTTGACGTCCTGGATATCGAATCCCGCGCCGAGATGAAGATCAATGATGTAGTTGCCGTTGTCGGTCACGAACAGTTTGCCGTCGCGCTCACGCATCACCGGCTTCCAGCCGTACGCGTCCATCTTCTCGAAGGCCTGCTTCGATCCGTACTTTGCAACCTCGATCGGCAGATGAAAGGCGCCGATATGATCGACCAGCTTGCTCTCATCCATGATCCAGATGACCTCTTTCGCCAGCGTAGCGACGACCTTCTCGCGGTACAGCGCTCCGCCGCCGCCCTTGATCGCGTTGAACTCCGGATCAATCTCATCAACGCCGTCGATGTCGAGGTCAATGTGATCCACCTCATCAATCGTCAGAAGCGGAATGCCCAGCTCACGCGCCTGCTTCTCCGTCGCGTTCGAGGTCGGGATCGCCTGAAGATGATACCCCTTCCGAACCAGTTCGCCGACCGCGTTCACCATATGATACGCGGTGGAACCGGTTCCCAGTCCCAGAATCATTCCGTCCTTGACGTATTCCGCCGCTTTTTCACCCGCCAGTTTCTTCATGTCTACCATGACCATACCTCCGGTAATCTCACTGCACAATGAAAACAATTGCTGTTCTGATTGTACCACACCGCGAAATATTTGCACAGACAGCCCGTCCCATTCCTGCCAGATTCATGCTATTTTTCATATTTCATTCCGGGTTTGAATCGTATATAATCATAGCGTTGAATAACGGACGGCTGCGCAGACGCATACAGGAATCGGGACATTGAGAAAACTACATCCGGAAAAAAATTCAAAATACGCACAGATTTCTTTTTATACGGTTCTGACGGTCGTGATCATCTTTATCCTGACCAGGATCTTTGATCACCTGCCCGCATTTTTCGGGGCGGTCGGAGGCGGCCTTCACTGGCTCGGAGTCATTCTCCAGCCACTGATCACCGGATTTTTTATCGCCTACCTCCTTTATCCCCTGACAAATTTTCTGCAGCGGCAGCTGAAAAAAATTCCGGGATGGAACTCAAAGAAGAAGCTCACCCGCGGTCTCGCCGTGCTCTTTACGGTGGTGATCGCCTTCGCCGTGATCTTCATCCTGATGACGCTTCTGATTTCAACCGTGACGCAGGAGCTTCACGCGGTGCGTCTCGACGATTTCGGCAATTTTCTGACCGGCCTGGCGGATACAATCCGCTCGTTTTTTGAAACCCTGTCCAAATGGCTGGAGAGCATGAGCATCGGATCGGAGAATCTTGTGAAGGTCACGGATAAAATTTCCGGATGGGGGACCTCAGTTGCCCAGAACATGGGAGAGACGCTTCTGAACTACGTGTCGAAAATCCCGTCCTTCCTGACGGGCGCCATGTTCGCCGTGATCTTCGCCATCTATTTCCAGCTCGACGGAGAAGGGCTGAAGCACTACTGGAAGCGCGTGTACCGCGCCATCACGAACGAAAAAATTTACAGTGCGACGCGCATTCTCATCGGCGACGCGGACCGGGTTTTCTCCGGATATATCCGCGGGCAGCTCATGGACGCGGTCTTTATGGCGGTCATCGTGAGCGTCGCCCTGACGCTGATCCGCGTTCCCTTCGCGATCCTCATCGGCATCCTCTCCGGCATCGGGAATCTGATCCCGTACCTGGGCCCGGTGATCGCCTACGGCTCCACCGCTCTGGTCTGCATTCTCGAAGGCAATGTCCGGATGCTGATCATTTCGATCATCGTGGTGTTCATCATTCAGACGATCGACGGCAATGTGATCAATCCGAAGTTTCTCGCGAACACGACGCACATCCATCCGGTGCTCGTCATCGTCGCTCTGCTGATCGGGACAAAGGCCGGCGGGCTCGTCGGTATGATCTTCGCCGTTCCGATCGCGGCTCTGATCAAAGTCGAATTCGAGCGGCTCATCAATTACCTGATCCGCCGCCGCAAAATAAAAATCGCTGCGGATGATCCGGACGCAGAAGCCGACCGGGCGGATGCCCGCAGACGCGCCGACCGGCTTTCCGATCACACCTGAAAGAGCTGATATAAATCGCCGCCACCCGTAAAACGGGTGGTTCGGTCCGGGCTATAAGCCCGTGTTGCTAGGCCAGCGTCTCAAGGCGCTGGCTTT
>ONLT01000002.1 GCA_900318755.1 uncultured Eubacteriales bacterium | reverse complement strand
TCATCCGCGCGTGATGCACGCGCACGAGGATTTCGTCGAGATTCTGCTGATCTGCAGCGGAGAGAGTGATTATCTGATCCACGACAAGCAGCACCACATCCGCACGGGCGATCTTCTGATTTACAACTCCGGCATCGTCCACGACGAAATCAGCGGTCCTGATAATGAGATCGGCAGCTACTGCATCGCCGTCGCCGGCCTTCATATGCCGGACCTCCGGGAAAACGCGCTGATCCGCGACGACGCCGGATACGTCTTCCCCAGCGGCGAGTCATTCGGCGAGCTCCGCGTTCTGATGGAAATGATGTTTAAAAGCCTCAGTCACGAGGAGCCCCGCTGCGAGGCGTACGCGGACAGCCTGATGCACGCGGTCCTGATCCGGGCGCTCTCGATCGTCGCAAGGTGCACGCAGTCCGAAGAAGATGCGGATCGTCCCCTGGAGGATGAGCCGATTCTCGGCCGCCGGATCAAAAAGTACATCGACAATCATTACAGCGAGGATCTGTCGCTCCAGAAGATCGGCGAAGCCCTGCACGTCAGCCCCTACTACGCGTCGCATGTTTTCAAGAACATGAGCGGATACTCACCGATGCAGTATCTTCTCCGGCGGCGGATCGGCGAGGCGCAGACGCTGCTGATCACAACCGATCTTCCGATCGCGGAGATCGCGGGGCGCGTCGGCTACGACACCCAGAGCTACTTCAATCTTCAGTTCACCAGACATGTAGGAATGCCGCCGAAGCGATACCGCCAGAATTACATCGTCAAAAACGAGTCCCCCGGCCGCACGAAAAAGTGAGGCCGGGCATTTTTTTGCAATTTTACGCGCCGCGGTGTAATATGGACTACAGTCTGCAATTAAGAAGGAGAGGGAGAGATTGATTTGAACAATGAAAATGCCAGAAAACTTGTTGTGGCGGCGATGATGACCGCTCTGATCATCGCGCTTTCCGGATTTTACATCCCGGTCGGAGCTTCGAAGTGCTTTCCGATTCAGCATATGGTGAACATCCTGTCCGCGGTTCTCCTGGGACCGGGCTGGGGCGTCGCCGTCGCCTTCTGCGCGTCGCTGATCCGGAATCTCATGGGAACCGGCACCCTTCTTGCCTTCCCGGGCAGCATGGTCGGGGCGCTCTGCTGCGGTCTGATGTACCGTTACACCAAACGGCTGATCCCGACGTACGCAGCCGAGATCGTCGGAACGGGCGTGCTCGGAGGAATGCTCGCCTATCCGATCGCGCTGTTCGTTCTGGAAAACAAAGCCGCGGCGCTGTTCACCTACGTACTTCCGTTCCTGATCAGCACAGTCGGCGGCACCCTGATCGCGGCGTTCCTGATCGCCGTGCTCACAAAGACAAAGGCGCTCGCCTACATGCAGCGCCAGCTGGAGATCCCGGCGCAGAAACACTGAATTTGTCACCCGTCTCGCTTCGTTCAGAGACGGCGAACCTAAAAAAGAGGAACTGACGCATACACGGCAGTTCCTCTTTTATTATTGCAATTTACAAACTGGTTCGGATTATCCTTCGATCTCGGAAAGCTTAACCGGACGTCCCTCTGCAAGGGATTTTCCTGCTGCGATCGCGATACGAACCGGCTGCAGTCCGTCATCACCGTTTACCGGAACCTCTTTGTCGTTGATGACCGCATCGATGAAGTCTTTCTCCTCAGCGATGAACGCGTCATTGTAGCGCTCAAGGAAGAACCAGGTCGGCTTTGCGGAAACAACGCCGTCAGCGGTGCTGACAAAAGCCTCGTCGATGAGGTTGTTGTTATCCTGTGCGCAGCCCTTCTCGCAGTGAACCTCGACTCTCTGATCGTATCCGTACGGCGCGGTACGGCAGTTGTCGATGACGCCGATCGCTCCGTTCGCGAACTTCAGGGTAACGATCGCGGTATCAACATCGTTGTACTTCGCATAATCCGGGTTCGTCAGAACGGTTCCGACCGCATTAACCTCGGTGACATCGCTTCCGGACAGATAACGGACCATATCAAAGTCATGAATCATCATGTCCTTGAAGATTCCTCCGGAAACCTCAACATAAGACATCGGCGGTCCTTCCGGATCACGGGAAGTAACCTTGATTACGTACGGCTTTCCGAGCTTGCCGGAAGCGACTACATCATGAACTGCCTTGTGGCTCTTGTCGAAGCGGCGGACGAATCCGACCTGCAGTTTGACGCCTGCCTTCTCAACAGCAGCAAGAGCCTCTTTGATCTTCGCGATGTCGGTGTGGATCGGCTTCTCGCAGAAGATGTCCTTGCCCGCAGCAGCAGCCTTCATGATGAACTCCGCATGGGTGTTTGTGGAAGAGCAGATGAAAACAGCGTCTACATCCGGATCAGCGAAAACCTCGTCTGCATTCTTCGTGCATTTCGGAATGCCGACACTCTTCGCCCAGTCTTCCATCGCATCGTTCAGGAACGGATCAGCGAGGACGACAACCTCAGCATCCGGTACTGCGTTCTGAAGGTTTGCTCCGTGCAGCTTGCCGATACGGCCGCCGCCGAGAAGTCCGATTCTGATTTTTTTGGCCATAACTTTACCTCTTTCTTATGAAAAATATCAACTACCAACCCTTATTTTATACCATCTGCAAGGAAATACAACTAAAAAAACAGGAAGTTTTGAAATTCCTTACAATAACTTGTTCAAGCCCGGACCGGATTAAAGTCCCGTGTGCTCCGCGATGTACTTGCGCGCTTTCATCGCGTACTCAAGCGGATTCGCCTTCGCCGGATCCTGCTCCGCCTCGACGACTACATAGCCTTCGTAGCCGGACTGCTCGATGATGTCAAAGATCGGCTGGAAGTCCACATCTCCGTCTCCCGGAACGGTGAAGCAGCCGTTGCGGACGCTCTCTAGGAAGCTCCATTTGTTCTTTCTGGACTCTGCGACGACATCGTTTCTCAGGTCTTTCAGATGGATGTGCGCGGTACGGTCGATGTACTTGGAAAGCACCTTGACCGGATCAATTCCGGCGAAGGAGCAGTGGCCGGAATCAAACAGAAGATAAACATCCTCGCTCGTGTTCTCCATGAAGCGGTCAATCTCTTCCTCTGTCTGTACAACCGTGCCCATGTGATGATGGAAGCAGAGCTTCATGCCTGCCGCCTTTGCAACCTTCCCGAGCTTGTTCATGCCGGTCGTGAGTTTGTCCCACTCCTCATCGTTCATGACATACTTGCCCTCGAGGATCGGCTGCGGTTTGCCCTGGATCGAGTAGCTCTGCTCGGAAGCACCGATTACCTTTGCGCCGCAGTACTTGATGTAATCGATCTGTGCAAGCATCGCCTTCTCGACTTCCTCGTACGGCTCGGTCAGAAGCAGCTGCGTGAACCACTGGTTGCAGACTTCCATGCCGCGGAGATCCAGCGCTTTTTTCAGCTCATACTTATCCTTCGGATATTTGTTTCCGACCTCCGTTCCGGTGTAGCCCGCGAGAGCCATCTCGCTGACAATCTGCTGGAAGGTGTTTTCCGCGCCAAGCTCCGGCATATCATCGTTGCACCAGCCAATCGGAGCCATACCGAGTTTTACTTTGTTTTTGTCAAACATATCTTTCCTCCATCAACTCACCTAAACATTA
>ONLT01000121.1 GCA_900318755.1 uncultured Eubacteriales bacterium | reverse complement strand
TCAATCTGATGGCACGTTTCTGGCCCTGACGTACCATCATAAACTTGCTTTCGCTCACGGATGGTAAATTTTAGGCTGGGCGTACCATCGCAAACTTGCTTTTGTTATCTGACGGCACGTTTCTAGCCCGAAGTACCATCGCAAACTTGTTTTTATTATCTGATGGCACGTTTCTGGCCCTGACGTACCATCATAAACTTGCTTTCATTTTCGGATGGTAAATTTTCCGTTCAGCATACCATCATAATCTTACTTTTAATTTTCAGATGGTAAATCTTAGGCCGGGCGTACCATCACAAACTAACTTTTCATTCCCTGGTAGTAAATTTCAGACCGATCGTACCATCGTAAATCCGGTTTGTAATATTTGAGGGTACTGAATCCGCCAAAGTTTGCTGACGGCAGCCGCAGACAGCTTCCTGCCGCACTCATGACGATTTGTTGTAAGCATTTACAATGCGTCTAAGCTGTGAACGGATGAATCTTGCACAAAATACACAATAATTTTTGCAAATAGTAACCAAAAATAGCAATTTTACATGCATTTTACTTGTGCATTTCTCGCTCGGGTGGTACGATAACCATGTCCTGTGAGGGGGATGGCAGTAAAATGTGTCTTTTGAATGTAAGCGATTACATAACGATACGGTTTCATGTTGCTGCGGTTTCATGCTGCTGCGGTTCCACGGTGATACGATTACATGATCACGCGATGACAGACGGTACAGATGAAAAGCAGGATACCGGCTGAAAGGCACTGGGAAGACCGCAAAGGTCTGAAGGGAAGTGGACAGATGGCTCACACGATAAAAGATGTGTCCCTGCTTTCCGGCGTATCGACGGCGACGGTTTCCAGAACGTTCTCAAATCCGGAGAGTGTTCGGGAAGCGACCCGCGCGAAGGTGATGGAAGCAGCGAAGATTCTGGATTATCAGCCGAACGCGATCGCGCGGTCGATGGCCCGCCAGACGACGGAGCATGTGGCGTTCCTGATCTGCAAGCACGAATCCTCCATTCTGGATGAGTTCTACGCAGGTATCTGCGACGGCATCATGCATGTGACGAAGGACGCGGATTACCGGCTGCTCGTCTCCACCGCGGATGACTGGAGAAATACCAGGAGAAACCAGGTGGACGGAGTGATTCTGGGAGGCAGCGCGACGATCGGGATGATCTCAAACTATGTGAGGCAGAACACAAAGATTGTTCTTGTCAACCATGAGATCAGCGGCTTCGATTTTCCGCGCGTCGTCTCGGACGAGGAAGCCGGCGTAAGGCAGGCGGTGGAGCACCTGATCAGCCGCGGGCACAAAAAAATCGCGATGCTGGCCGGGCGGTTCTCCCCCTATATCTGCGAGGCGCGGTACAACACGTTCTGCGCGGTGATGAAGGAGCACGGGCTGACTGTTCCGGACCGCTACGTCAAGATCTGCGATCCGAATATTCCGGACGCGGAGCGGCAGGCGGAGCGGATGCTGATCCAGCAGGATCCTCCGACGGCGGTGTTCGGAGCGAACGACATGATTGCCACCGGCGCCATGAAGGCGGCGATCCGTCTCGGGAGGAAAATCCCGGAGGACATCGCGATCATCGGATACGATGATTCCAGGGTCTGTGAGGCGCTGGAGCCGGAGCTGTCGTCGATTCACACGGACTGTACGAAGATGGGAGAGCTCTCGGCAAAGCTGATGCTCGATCTTCTCGCGGGAAAAACACCGGAGAAAAACCGGTTCGTGATCGAACCGAAGCTGGTTGTCCGGGGGTCTACATGATTCGGATGAAACGCCGGCGCGAGCCGGACGATTCAGTACATTATCTGAAAAAGCGGCTTCTGCCGTCAGTGAAGGAGGATCATGATGCATAAAAAATGGGTGAGTGTGGTGAAGGTGATCATCGCGGCACTGTTGCTTCTGATGGCGCTTTTCCCGATCTACTGGCTGGTCGGTATGTCGATTCGGCCGATGTCGGAGATGAAGGGGCATATTTCCCTGATTCCCCACGCGCTGACGGGAGAGCATTTCCTCTCGCTGTTCACGAAGAACGGGTTCGGACATGCGATTGTGAATTCTCTTCAGACGACGCTGATTTCAACGGCGATCTCGCTGGCCATCGGTCTGTGCACGGCATACGTGCTTGCGAGACACCGGTTCCATTTCGGAATGAAGAAGCCGATTTCGTTCTGGATTATGATTATCCGTATTCTTCCGCCGGTGGCATTCACAATTCCTCTGTACACGATGTTCTCGAAGATGGGGGTTCTGAACACGAAGGTTCCGGTCATTCTGGCGTGCATTCTGATCAACATCACGCTGATCATCTGGTACATGATCGGATTTTTCGCGGAGCTGCCGGAAGAAATCGAGGAATCCGCCAAGGTGGACGGCGCGACGGAATGGCAGCTGTTCCGGAAAATCGTACTTCCCCTTGTGGCGCCGGGTATCGCGGCGATCGCGATGCTGTCGTTCATGTATGCGTGGAATGAGTACACCTACAGCATCATCTTTATTCAGTCCCCGGCGAACAACACGGTGCCGATCGCACTTGCCGCGCTGAACACAGAGGACAACCTCACGAACTTCGGACTGGTCGCGGCCGGCGGCGTTATCTCCGTCATCCCGATCACGCTGTTCGTAATCTTTGCTCAGAATTACCTGATCTCCGGGCTTTCGAGCGGAGCGGTAAAGAGCTGATCCGCTAAAACACATTCGGTTCCAATAGACAGTAGTCTTTTATTTATGATTAGAAGGAGGATATGAGACATGAAGATGAAGAAACTTATGGCAACAGGGCTGGCCGTGGCGATGGCACTGTCGCTCGCTGCCTGCGGCGGATCTTCCTCGTCGGGCGCAGGCTCATCGGGAGAGGCTGCGGGAACGAGTGCGGCTTCGGCGACGAGCGCGGGCGGCTCCGGATCGGCGGCTTCCGGCGAGAAGGTTAAAATGACGCTGGCTCTCCGCGGCGGCACTTACGGTGACGTCATCAAGCAGTGTCTGCCGGAGTTCGAGAAAGAGAACAACTGCGAAATCGACGTTCTGGAGCTGGAGTTTGATGATCTTCACAGCAAGATCGCACTCGACGCGCAGAACTCCACCGGAGCGTATGATCTGGTCATGGTCGACGGCTCCTGGATGGCGGAGTTCACGGAGAACGAGGTGCTGACGAACCTTTCCGACGAAGGCTATTCCTTCGACGACGATATCATTCCGGGAACGACCGACATCTGCAAGGACGCGGACGGAAATATCTACCTGGCTCCGTATTTCGGAAATGTTACCGTGCTTCTTTACAACAAGGATCTCGTCAAAGCGGCGGGATACACCGGCGAAAATGACATTACATCCTGGGACGATGTGATGAAGATCGCACAGTCCGCCAAGGATTCCGGCAAGAACGGATACATCGTCCGCGGCGGAAATCCGGATTCGATTCTTTCTGATTTCATCCCGGTGATGCTTGCGAACGGCGCATGGGTCGTCGATGACAACAACAAGCCGACCGTTGACACGGCGGAGATGAAGCAGGCCCTGACCCAGTACAAAGAGCTGGCGGCAACCGGACAGTCGATGGAGAAGGATGATATCGTAGCGCAGATCGACAACGGCGACGGCGCTCTGGCAGTCGGATGGCCGGGATGGTATTCGCCGACCGATGACAGCGCGGGCAGCTACTGTGTAATCCCCAGCAAGCTGACGGCGGACGGCAAGGAAGCCAATACTTCCCTGTACGGCACATGGTGCATCGGCGTTCCGCAGAACGCTCCGGACAAAGATCTGGGCGTCAAGCTCCTTGAGTATCTGATGGACAAGGATGTTCAGCTCTCCACCGTTGACGCGGGCGGCGTACCGTGCAGATATTCCTGCCTGAAGGACGAGGAAGTTCTGAAGAAACATCCGACCCTCGCAACCGTATGCGACGCTCTGGAAAAAGGTGTGTACCGTCCGGTTATCGCGCAGTGGAACGACTTCACGACCACATTCGGTACCGAGATCGACAACTATATGCAGGGAACAGAGTCGCTGGACGACGCTCTGAAGAACGCGCAGTCTCAGCTTGAAATCCTGATGCAGTAACCTTGTGATAAACCAGCCTCTGGCATAATAATCTCCTGATTTATGAAATGGTGCGCCGTCCCCGTTATCTGCGGGCGGCGGCGCGCCGGGCGTTTGACCGGAACAGGCGATCCTGTTTCTGAAAGGTTCCTGGTATGAAAGTAAAAAATACAGCATTGAAATATGGAAAGCCGGATTCTGAGGACCGGGTATTTCCGCGGCTCATGACGCTGCCGACGCTGATCGTGCTGCTTGTTATGACAGCTTATCCGCTGGTATTTACGGTATTCTACAGCTTCACAAACTACCAGTACGGCAAGAAGAGCGGCTACAGCATCATCGGACTCCAGAACTATCAAACCCTGTTCAAGAACCCCTACTTTCAGACAGCCGTCCTGAACACCATTAAATTTACGATCCTGGCGGTTATTCTCGAGATGGTCATCGGGCTTCTGATTGCGGTGTTTGTGCATTCGCTGCTTCGCGGACAGAAGGTTCTGCGCATCCTGCTCCTTCTTCCGTATCTGCTTCCGACGGTTACGGTCGCGCTGTCCTGGAAGATGATGCTTTCTCAGAACTACGGCATTGTAAATCAGGTTCTCAAGTTCTTCCATCTGCCGGTGCACAACTGGTTTATGGAGACCGGAACCGCTTTTAATACGATTCTTCTGATTGACGTGTGGCAGAACGTACCGTTCGTATTCCTGCTTTTGTATGCGGTCCTGCAGAATGTGTCCCAGGATCAGTACGAGGCGGCGAAAATCGACGGCGCCAACGCGTGGACGACTTTCTGGCATATCACCATCCCGAATATTAAGGGAGGCCTGATCCTCTGCGCACTGCTCCGCACCATTGACACATTCCGACTCTTTGATAAGGTCAACATCCTGACCGGCGGCGGTCCGGCAGGCACAACTTCGACAATTACGCAGTTCCTTTACAATTACGGTATCAAGAATCTGAAATTTGGATTCGGCTCGGCAGGCGCGATTATCATGACGATTCTTGTACTGCTTCTCTCACTCGGCTACATCCGCAGAACGGTGAAATGATGAGAGGGCTGCGCCTTACCTTTATTAATGTCGGTTACGGGGAAGCGATCCTTCTCGAGACGGCGGACCGGACGCACGGGAACGGTGTGTTCCGGGCGCTGATCGACGGGGGCAGCGCGGATCCGGAGGAATACGATGACACCTCCTCCGGAAGAATTCCCGTTATCCGATGGCTTGAGCGAAAAGGAATTTCGCAGATTGACCTGCTCGTCAATACGCATATTCACGAGGACCACACAAGCGGCCTCAAGGCGGAAGCGGAACGATACAGACCGGCGTGCTTCTGGCAGGAACTTCCGCCCCTTTTCTATCAGGCCATGACACCTCTTCCAATGCGGCAGGACCTGCAGACAACAGAAAAAAAATTTCTGAGCTCGGTAAACGATTACCGGGATGTCTGCAGAATCCTTGCGGCAAAGGGATGTGAAATCAGGCAGCTGAACAGTGAAAGCACCTGCCTGACTCCTGCCGAACATCTGAACATCAGCGTTCTGGCGCCGACTCCCGAAAGAGAGGAACTGCTTGAACGCATGCTTGCGGCGATCAGCACGGCGCCTGATCAGGACGCGGCCCGCACTGCCGCGAACCGCGCGGATGCCGCTATGAACAATTTCAGCCTGATGCTGATGATTGAATACGCCGGACGGAGAATTCTTCTTCCGGGCGACACCAATCAGAACGGCTACGGCCATCTGAAGGATGCGGATCTCAGAGCCGACATCTTCAAGGTCGGGCATCATGGCCAGAAAGACGGAATCAGCCGGGATATTTTCCGGAGGATTAAACCGGAGTATGTGATCTGCTGCGCGTCCAGTGACCGCAGATATGGGAGCGCTTCGCCGGAAATTCTGAAGATGATGAGAGAGGAGGGAGCGGAACTCACCTTTTCGGATTGCCCGGACGTGCCCGGTCAGACTGACAATCTTGAACCTCACAACGCACTGATTTACGAAATATCCGAGGATGGGCGCATATCGTTCCGTTATGAAATCTGATCCGTCCCTTGAATCATCTGACCTCATAAGGTGCTGCCGCACTGCTGAATGATCAGCGGTGCGCAGCGCCTTTTTCTGTGCCGGGCGTCGACATTCCCGATTGACCGGACAGCCATTCTGATGTATGATTCCTACTAATAAGGTAGGTCTAAAAGGATAAACGAAAAGCGCGCATGCTGTTTTTGCGCGATGGACTGCAGGGAGGGCATAGCCGGAAATTATGAGTGCGGAAAATCAGAACGGATCGGTGAATCTGCTGGAGAAATATCACCGACTGACGGAATACCTGAAAGACCAGAGGAGTGTGGCGGTGGCATTCTCCGGCGGAGTGGATTCCACGTTTCTTCTCCATGCGGCGAAAGATGCACTTGGAGAAAATGTAATCGCAGTGACCGCAAAATCCTGCTCCTTTCCGAAACGGGAGTTGAATGAAGCGAAGGAATACTGCGGGAAAACGGGAATCCGGCACTTTGTCTGTCAATCGGAAGAACTGGAGATCGAGGGCTTTTCAGAGAACCCGGTCAACCGCTGCTACCTCTGCAAGCATGAACTGTTTGAAAAAATCCGCGTGATTGCGGATGAGCAGGGGATCGCGGAGATTGTGGAAGGCTCGAATCTGGATGACAACGGAGATTACAGACCGGGGCTTCTGGCGGTCGCTGAACTTGGAATCAAAAGTCCGCTGCGGGAGATCGGTTTTACAAAACAGGAAATCCGGACGCTGTCAAAATATTTTGACGTGCCGACCTGGAATAAACAGTCCTTCGCCTGTCTGTCCAGCCGTTTTCCCTACGGAGAAACCATCACGGAGGAAAAACTCGGCATGGTCGATCAGGCGGAACAGCTGCTTCTGGATCTGGGATTTCATCAGCTGAGGGTGCGGATTCACGGAACAATCGCCAGAATCGAGCTGATGCCGGAAGAGTTTCCGGAATTTATGGCAGACGACGTGCGATTAAAGGTCTATGATGAGTTTAAGAAGATTGGTTTTACCTATGTGACACTGGACATCCGGGGGTACCGGACGGGTTCCATGAACGAAACATTGACGCGATAACAGGAGGAATGAGTGGATATGATCACACGGGACGAAGCATTTGCCTTGCTGAAACAATACAATCAGGATCCGTTTCACATCCGGCACGCGCTGACGGTCGAGGCGGTGATGAAATGGTACGCAGACGAGCTCGGTTTCGAAGAGGAGGCGGAGTACTGGGGGATCGTCGGTCTGCTTCACGATATCGATTTTGAGCGCTACCCGGAGGAGCACTGTCTGAAGGCGCCGGAGCTGCTTAAAGACGGCGGAGTCAGCGAGGATATTATTCACGCGGTCTGCTCGCACGGATACGGCATCACGGTCGGGAACGGCGTGACGATTGATGTGAAGCCGGAGCGGGAGATGGAAAAAGTGCTTTTCGCAGCGGATGAACTGACCGGCCTGATCTGGGCAGCGGCTCTCATGAGACCGTCAAGGAGCACGAAGGATATGGAACTGAAATCGTTAAAGAAGAAATTCAAAAGCAAGGGGTTTGCAGCCGGCTGCTCCAGAGAAGTGATCCGGCGCGGCGCGGATCAGCTCGGCTGGGATCTGGAGAAACTCCTGTCCATGACGCTGCAGGCGATGGCTTCGAGCGAAGATGCGGTGCACGCGGAGATGGAGGCGGAAGGCCTGCAGGACTGAACGGGAACGGACAGAAAGGAAGGCTTTTATGAGGTCATTACTGATTAAGGATACAACCAGAGAAGAACGGATGCGGATCGTTCAGGAGGGATTAAACCAGTGCGGAGGCGCCTGCGAATTCTGCAATGGCTGCGATAATCTGGGCGGCGGTTCCACGGACGCCTTTTATCAGCCGTATATCGACGGCGAAAAGGAACTGCGCGAGCTGAACATGGAATACGGGAAGCGCAGCGGTACGGTGCGCTGAACTGAACGCCTCCTGTTCATAGATTTCATATAATCGGATTTTTAGATCGATTCACACATATTATTGCAGAACGTGAGTCATAATTTGAGTGATAAAAACACTGCTTCCGGCATTGATCAAACCGAAAGCAGTGCGGAAGAAACTTCGTCAGTTCTGGGCGGCCGGTTATTTCTCATCCAGCAGCTTCCTGCCCGACTCGCAGTGACGGCAGATCGCGTCGAAGGTTTCGTCGCTCAGATCGTGCTCGGTTTTGCACGCGTCGATTGCGGCCTGCTCATCGCTGACGCCCAGTTCGATAAAGAGCTTCGTCAGGATGCGGTGGCGCCGGTAAATGCGTTTCGCGATCTCACGCCCGCTGTCGGTCAGAACCAGCATGCCCGCGTGATCAGATGTGATGAAGCCATCTTCCTTCAGGTGGCGCGTCGCGTATGACACACTCGGTTTCGTCACACCGAGCTGATCGGCGACGTCTGTGGAACGCACGTAACCCTGCCTCTCTTTTATGATTAAAATTGCCTCAAGGTAATCTTCTTTGCTTTTCCCTACGCTTTCGGAAGATAAATTCATTACGATCATCCTTTCCGGGTTTAATTAAACCATTTTATTTTATTAAGATTAGCATCATATAACAGAAATTTCAAGCACTTGAATACAGATCTGATATACTGTTTTTATCAATTGAGATTACCAGTGAGGAAATGGTTATGAAGCATGTATTGATGATCGGTCTTTCTACTTATGATATTACGGTGCCGATGGACGGACCTCTGGTCGAAAACCAGAAATACCGCCTGCGCATCAGCGCAAAGGGCGGCGGCGGCCCGGCCTTCAATGCGGCGTATCTCTGCGCCAGGTGGGGAATTCCGACGTATCTGCGCACACGGATCGGGTGCGACGAATTCGGCCGGGCGATGCGCGCGCTGATGCGGGAGGCCGGGATCCTGGAAGATGAGGTGCTGCAGAGTGAGGAGTTTCACACGCCGTACAGCTACATTTTCACGAATCGGCAGAACGGAAACCGGACGGTCATGAACTTCCGGGATGATCCGGAGACGCGGCATTTTCCCTTTGCGGATCACGGGATCGGCGTGATCCTTACGGACGGCCACGAGAAGACGCTGTCGCTGGATGCGTTCCGTCAGTACCCGGACGCGCTGCGGGTTCTGGATGCGGGAAATTTCAAGAAGTACACCCTCGATGTCGCCCGGGAGGTCGATTATCTCGTATCCTCGCAGGTGTTCGCCGAGGGATATACGAATCGGAAGATTGATGGAAATGATCCGCGGAGCTGCAGGGAAATTTTTGAAGCTATGGAACAGATCAGCGGAAAAACGGTCGTGATCACGCTGGGCGGAGAAGGGCTGCTCTACCGCGTTCCGGAAGATTCCGGATCGGAGCACGCGGGAGAAGTGCGCCGGATGCCGGCGTTCCCGGCGGAGGCGGTCGATACGACGGGCGCCGGTGATATTTTCCACGGTGCGTTTGTCTACGGACTTGCGCAGGGGATGGAGTTTGAGCGGATTCTGCGGCTCGCGCAGATGACGGCGTCAATTTCGGTCAGATATGAGGGAAGCCAGACCTCTGTTCCGGAACTTGCCGCCGTAAAAAGCGCGCTGGAGCAGCGATGACCGGGGATCATTATGGATATTGCCCGAAAAGTGCAGGTAAAATTTGTGAACCAACGTGACTGAAAATGATTGACATTGACCGATCACGATAATAGAATGGAATTAAAGAACAGAAACAATCATAAACGGTCAAATTCAATCATCAGAGCCGGAGCAGGCCGGGAAGCAGACAGAAAGCGGAAGGATGGTTTATGCTTGCAGAGGAACGAAGAAGAGAGATCCTTTCTCTCGTGGAACAGAATAAGAGCGTGACGGTCGAGGAGCTGACGAAAACGCTGAACGCGTCGGAGTCGACGGTCCGGCGTGACCTCTCGCAGCTCGCCAGAATGGGCCGGCTGAAAAAAGTTCATGGAGGCGCCACCGCCATTGACCGCCAGTATATTCGCGAAGATCAGGCGGTTGCCGAGAAGAGGGCGAAATACGCGGATGAGAAAAAGGCGATCGCGGCGTATGCGGCGGGGCTGATCGATGATGGGGACTTCGTTTATATCGATGCGGGAACGACGACGGACCGACTGATCGACTGCCTGAAAGAGACGCGCGCCGTGTTTATGACGAACTCCATCACGCACGCAAACAAGCTGGCGCTGAAGGGATGCCGCGTAATGCTTCCGGAGGGTGAGCTGAAAATTATCTCCGAGGCGGTCGTCGGGCCGCAGACGGTGGAGTCTCTGAAAAAATATCATTTTACAAAAGGTTTTTTCGGGACGAACGGTGTGACGGACGACACCGGCTTTACGACGCCGGAGATCGAGGAGGCGATGGTCAAGCGCACGGCGATGAGCCAGTG
>ONLT01000124.1 GCA_900318755.1 uncultured Eubacteriales bacterium | reverse complement strand
GGTCGCAGAAATTCAGTCCGCCCGCAGCCGACGTCTGCGCAATTCTCTTCGACAGTTCTCCGATGCAGATCACCTGCAGCGCTTTCACCCGCCCCACCCCGCTGATCGAACACAGCTGATCAACCGAGAGGTGGTAGATTCCGGTCAGTCCACGGTTAAAACGGCATAAATCAAGAACCTCATCCGCAAGTCTGATCGATGAGATTCCTTTCGTGCCGGTACGCAGAATCACAGCTAATAGTTCCGCGTCCGTCAGACCTTCCGGCCCGAGACGGAGGCACTTTTCATAGGGCCGCTCTCCGTCAGGGATCTGACGGATCGTCTTCCGACTGCCTGCTTCCGTGCAATTCTCATTTTCAGGATTTCTCATAAGCCCATCCTTCCCGCCCCTTGCGCACGGCCGGCGGCTTACAAAAGAAACCTATGTAGAATCATACCACAGAATCAATTTTATGTATATGAAGTTTCAAAAAACTGTTTTTGAAAATTTTGCGTCTTATTCCCGGCGGAATTCCGCTATTTTTTCAGCGGTCCGAATACCGTCGATGGCGGCGGATGTGATTCCGCCGGCGTATCCGGCGCCTTCTCCGCAGGGAAACAGGCCGCGCACCGCGCTCTGTCCTGTATCGTCCCGCAGGACCCGAACGGGAGAAGATGTCCGGCTCTCGATTCCGGAAAGCATCGCATCTTCGTCCGAAAATCCCCGGATCTTACGCCCGAAGCGCTCCATCCCCTCGCAGAGATCCTCACCGATCGGATCCGGGAGAACGGACCGGAGGTTCGCCGGTGCAAATTTTCCCCGGATCTGGGGTGCGATCGATCCGACTGTCCCTTCCGCGGCACGAAGGAAATCCCCGTAGCGCTGAACCGGGACCGCGCCTTCTTTTTGCGCAAACGCCCGTCTCTCCAGTTCCCTCTGGAAATAGACGCCGGAGAGAACCGGATCTCCTCCCTCCGGAACGTACGGCAGAAAATCATCCGGACCGACGGTCACGACAATGGCACTGTTGGCGTTGATCCCGTCCCGTGCCCGGTCGCTCATACCGTTCACCACGAGGTGACCGGGTTCGGAGGACGCATTTACAACGTACCCTCCCGGGCACATGCAGAACGAGTAGACGCCGCGCCCGTCCGCACAGCGGTGCGTGAGCCGGTACGGAGCCGGTCCGGTCCGGCGCGGGTTCGCCGTGCCGTACTGCGCCAGGTTGATCAGCTCCTGCGGATGCTCCACGCGAACGCCGACCGCAAAGGACTTCCGTTCCATCGGGACGGCTTTTTCGTTCAGCATCCGAAAGGTATCCCGAGCCGAGTGGCCGACCGCAAGCACGACCGCGTCGGATTCAATCCGCGTGCCGTCCGAGGTGACGACTCCCCGGATGGCACCGTCCCGGATGATCAGATCATCCACACGGGTCCGGAACCGGACCGTACCTCCGAGCCGGATGATCTCCTTTCGCATCGAACGGACGATGCCGACGAGCCGGTCCGTTCCCAGGTGGGGCTTCGCGTCGTACAGAATGTCCTCCGGCGCGCCCATTTTTACGAAGGTTTCCAGCACGTACGTGTTTCTCCCGCTCCGGTCATGGACGCCCGTGTTGAGTTTCCCGTCCGAAAACGTACCGGCGCCGCCCTCTCCGAACTGCACATTTGAGTCCGGATCCAGCGGCCCGCCGGACCAAAAGCGGCTGACCCTTTCCTTTCGGGCCTCCGCCTCCTCCCCGCGCTCCAGAAGCAGCGGACGGTACCCGTGCTGTGCCAGGAGATACGCGCAGAACAGCCCGGCGGGGCCTGCGCCGATGACAATCGGGGATGCGCCGCTTCCGGCCGCCTCCGCACCTGAAAAACGATAGCGGATCGGGTTATACGACATAACATTTTTATGTCTGCATTTTTTCAGAACTGCATGCTCCAGCCGTTCATCCTTCAGTGCCACACGCACTGTATCGCAAAAATACAGCTCCGGTTTTCTTCGCGCGTCGATCGAGCGCCGCGCGATGCTAAACGCGCGGATCTCATCCCGTCCGATCCGGAGCGAACGGCATACCTTCCGGATCAGCGTTTCCTCATCGGCCTCCACGGGAGTCCGCAACTCTGAAATCTGCAGCATTCGAATTCGGTTCCTTTCTCTTTCCTGCTGAAACTTCTCGCATTAAACCGGCGCCGGCCTTTTGCCCTGCATTTTTTCGTATTCCTTCAACAAGAAAACGGGCCTTCTTTCCGGAGACGCATCGCCGGAAATTCCGCCCGAATTCTAACCTTTGTTTTCATCCCTTTGCGCCGGCCCCTTTTACCGATTATACAGCAGATGTGCAGGGGCGGCAAAATTTCTTTGATCGCCTGCCGCAGTTCTTACTTTTCCGACTTCTTCTTAAAAAGAATGACGAGCAGCGTGACTGCCGCCGCGATCAGACCAATCCATGCCACGAGATTGGTCGTATCGCCTGTTTTGACGATGTTCTGAATGATGGAGGACGGCTTGATCGGCGTCGGCGTCACCGTCTGTTTCACAACCGGATCGACCATGACGATTGCGTTGTCTTCCATGACGGTTCCGTTCACCAGAACGGTTCCTTCATCCGTGATCTCAAATACGATGTCCGCCGCCTTTGTGTAGCCCGCCGGCACCTTTGTTTCCTTCAGAATGTATTTTCCGGTCTGCAGCGCCACAGTATCATGATCCGCATCGCTTCCCGTCGTCCAGGAATCAAGCACCGAACCGGTCTGCTCCGCGGACACGACCGAAAGTTCCGCGCCCACAACCCGTTCGTTCTCAGACTGATCCGAGCGCTTCCGCACCTGAGCCGAAACGCCGCTGTGCTTCACGAGCTTCGGCGTCAGAGTGACGTCATAGATCCAGGCATTTTCCTTCCGCCCGGGAATCTGCACCAGTGTGGGGCTGATTTTTGAGTAGCGCTCCGACGTCGCGCTCTGTCCGGTCTGATAAAGCAGATAGATGCCGTACTCTCCGGACGGGGCGGTCAGAACCGCGCTTCCGTCGCTTCCGGTGGTTTTCCGGTCGACAACCGTCCCGCCGCCGGCGGACGCAATTTCCGCCGCAGCCCGGGAAGCGGTTTCCGCATCGGATGCTGTTCCGCCGTTCATATATTCCTGCAATCCTTCCGCATTCCGGAACGCTTCTTCCGCCACATAGGATCCGTCCGCCTGAAGCACCGCAACCTTCACGAGGGTGAGTTCCGCCCCGTCTACATGCACCGGTTTCTCCTGGTTGTACTGATCCTCATCGGCCAGCGTTACGGTTACCGTTCCGCTTCTTTCTTCTTCGGAAACGGATCCGGATGGGGAGTCCGCCTTCGCCCCGGTTGCTCCGGCGAACAGAAAAATTCCGGACAGCATCACCGTACAAACGGTTTTGAATAATTTTTTCATGGAGACTCCTTCCGTTTTGTCTTATCTTCTTTCCGTCTCTCGCTCCTGCGCCTGACGGCACGGATGATCGATATCAGAATGAAAACGAGAATCAGTCCGGCCGCCAGAAAACGAACCGGCTCATCCCGATTCAGATGAATGGTCTGTTTATCCTGCTCCTCTTTTACGTCTGTTTCGGTGTAGGGAACCCGGTGTCCACGGACCAGAAGACGCTGTGTGTTCTCGCCGTAGGGCGTACAGGTCAGCAGCGTCACCAGATCCTGTCCCGGCTCAATCGCCAGATACGTCATATCATCCGGCTCCACGACCTCGATCTGGTCCACCTCATAGGCAAGCGTGCTGTTCAGAACGTGGAGAAAAAATTTATCCCCGATCCGGAGCTGATCCAGATCCGTGAACAGCTTCGCGTTGGCAAGTCCTCTGTGTCCCGCCAGCACGGCATGCGTGCCTTCCCCTCCCACCGGAAGAGACGTGCCCTGCACATGACCGACCCCTTTCTCCAGAGAATCGGTTCCGGTTCCGTGGTAGATGGCCAGATTCACGCTGATCTTCGGAATCTCGATCGATCCCATAACCTCGTCGCCGTCCGGATTGAGCAGTGTGTCGTACGGGTGCGTCAGAATGTAGTTCTCCGAATTGTCAAACGCGTCCACCACGGTATTGACCGTATGCTGCGCGTTATATGCCTGCGCGTCCGCAAGGATCTTCTCCAGATCCGCCGTGTCGATCTCAGCGACCTCCTGCTGATAATCCGAGACCAGACGGCTGTTCCGGTACCGGTTCCACAGATCCGAGAAGGTCGGATACATCAGAATTATGAACCCGGCGAGAAACGCCAGGAAATAGATGGCCCGTTTTCGTTTACTCATTGATTCTTATTGATTTTGTTCCGTTTGGTGCTGCGGCGGTACAGAAAGGCAATGAACACCAGCGTCACCGCCAGCCCGCACAGAGACCAGAGCAGATAACTTGTGTGCGCGCTGATCCCGAAAACGGAACTTTTCTGCTCCGCCTTCTCCGTATTTTCATCATACGTCACGCGATGGCCGGTAACCAGAAGGCGCTGCGTATTCACACCGTAGGGCGTG